>JAKLEJ010000051.1 GCA_022711695.1 Verrucomicrobiota bacterium
CCGGGAGAACGCTCCTGCCGCCGGCGAGAAACGTCCGCGCGAGAAGAGGAACGCCGCGGGGGGCGCGCCTCCCGGGTCCAACGCCTCGCCTCCCACGCTCAAGCCGCCCGGCCCTGCTCCGGAGGCTGCTCCGGCTCGCTAGCCCGCCCCTCCGAATCCGCGCCTCCCTCGCGTCGTCAACCGGCTGTGCGTTCGGCAGGGACCTTCGCCGCCTGATCCCGGAGTCGCTCGACGCCGATTCAGGCCGCACTCAAATCGTCGCCCTGACAATTGTCCTGCTCGCCCTCCTCTGGACAGACAAGGCTTCTCAAGTTCCGCGCAAACAGAGGTTCTGTATGGGTCTTTCCGGCTTCCGGCCGGAAAGGCCCATACGGAATCCATGAATGCGTGTGCGGCGAAAAACATGATGACAGGCCGGGCAGACGAAATAGACTGCCCCGATGAGACCCGCCGGCCTCACCCTCGGCTTGCCTCCGGTCCCGTGGCCTGGCTTCCGCAATGGCCGCAGGCGGACCGCGATCCGCCACGCCAGCCGCGGATGCCAGACCCGCCAGCCTTTCAACTGACTTGATGAGAACACAATTCGTCCGCCATCCGCTTCGTGCCGCCGCCGGCCTCCTCGTTCTGGCCGCGTTGCTCCTGGCAAAGCCGGCGCCGGGATCGGCCGCCCAGCCGCCATCGCCGTCCGGATCGAGCCTCTTCGCCAGCAACAACCTCGCCGCCTGGTGCATTGTGCCCTTCGACGCCCGGAAGCGCGGCCCCGAGGAGCGCGCCGCCATGCTGCAGCGGCTGGGCTTCGGGCTTTTCGCGTATGACTACCGCGCCGAGCACATCCCCACCTTCGACGCGGAGCTGGAGGCGCTCAAGCGGCGCCAGGTCAGCCTGCTGGCCTGGTGGTTCCCCGGCGCCCTGAACGACGAGGCCCGGCTGATCCTCGAAACGCTCAAGCGCCACGGCGTCCGCGCCCAGCTTTGGATCACCGGCGGCGGCGAGCCGCTGAAGAATCCGGCCGAGCAAGCCGCGCGCGTCGAGGCTGAGGCCGGGCGCATCCGGCCCATCGCCGACGCCGCCGAGAAAATTGGATGCTCTGTGGCCCTCTACAACCACGGCGGCTGGTTCGGCGAGCCGGAAAACCAGGTCGCCATCATCGAGCGCCTCAAAACGGGGGGCGTGACCAACGTCGGCATCGTCTACAACCAGCACCACGGCCACAGCCACCTCGACCGCTTCCCCGCCCTGATGGCCACGATGAAACCCTATCTCCTGGCCCTCAACCTCAACGGCATGACTCGCGACGGCGACAAGCTGGGAAAGAAGATTCTGCCCCTGGGCCAGGGCGACCTCGACCTGGAACTGCTCCGCATCATCCGCGACAGCGGCTGGCGCGGACCCATCGGGATTCTCAACCATACCGACGAAGACGCCGAGGCGCGTCTCCGGGACAACCTCGAGGGGCTGAACTGGCTTGTGTCGCAACTGGACGGGCGCGCCCCCGGCCCGAAACCCGTTCCCCGCACCTGGCGCCCGCCTGCGACGCCCTAGGGGAGGCGCTTGGCCGCCGGGGCCGGTCTCCCCTCAGCGGGCTTGTTCAACTAAGGTGGGTTCCGCTGCGCAATGCCGCAATGCAGACTGTATTGTCAGCCGTTCGGTCAATTACTGAAGAATGCTCCATCGGATTATGTTCATCGGGTCATTAAACCAGGGGTTGTCGGCCGAAGGAGCGGTGACGGTAATGACCCGACCCGCGCCTGGATCGGCCTCAATCCAATGATGATGGCCAAGGTAAGCCATGATGTGAATGCCGCTCTTGGTGACAGCAAGATCGCCGGGAAGCACCTTCGAGTGGTCGAGGACGTTGACGCTCGGAGTGTCAAACAGTCGAACGGTGAGGCCGCGATGCTGCTCGCCGAGGGCGCTCGCAGTGCAGTCGTGCCACCACAGGCTGATCGCGCGACGGACAAGACCGGCATCGAAGGTGCGGAGTCCACGCCGAAACAGGGCGTCGATGAGGCCGCGGCGAATGAGCCCGGAGCAGTCGATGCCGCGAAAGGACTCCCCGCCCCAATAGTAGGTGACGCCGTTGTAGCGCTGGAGGCCGGAAATGTAGTCTGACCGCAACGCGGCGGCGGGCGGGGCGCCGCGAGACGGCAGGACAAGAAATCCGGCTGTAAGGACCGTAACGGAGAATAGGGCGAATCGAACGTAACGTCGCTGCCAGCCAAAGCAGCCACTGAATTCGAGTTGTCTTGAGCGGATTCACACGGGGTGTACGAGAACGGCTAAGGAAGGACCTCGGCGGCGGGCCATTGAATCACAAATGAGAACCGCCGTGGCTCCCTGCCGGCCCCTGAAGTGACATCGTTCGGCCTGCTGGGAGGTTGCGCCGCTTCAGCGAAAGCTCCCGATGAAGACAGCGTCCGTGTAATTGGAGCCCACAACGATGGTTTTCGTCCAGCGGGTGACGTTGTGGTTAGTCTGGAATACATAAATGGACCACGGTGGCTCCAGGGTGGTGGCTCCTTTCGTCAGTCGTTTCATCGTTAGATCGGCAGCAATCCAATCCGCCGTGTCCCCGTTCGAGTTAACCAAGGCCCATCCGGAGTTGCTCAAAAACTGGCTCAGTTCACTTGCACCGATGCTGAACGCAAATTCGTAACGGCCTGAATCCATTCCTCGCGACATGCGGTAGCCATACACCTGAACCGAAGAGGGGAGCGGCTGATCGAAATGCTGCTGGAGCGCTCTGCGAAACTGGGCGGGTGACGGCTCGCTCGCCAGTGGCACGAGTGCCAGCACGAGGAACACCAAAGCTGGCGCGTTGAGGACTACGATCTGCATCACTCGCCTCAGCCTGAAGAACCGTGAGATGATCCACCATGCCAGAAGCTGAAAGAGCAGGTGCGCAGGTCCGACTACGATGAATAGGATTATCCCCATGAAGATGCCCAAAGAAATGATCGACGGAGGCTCGTTCGATAGCGCGCTTCCACCCAACAAGACGCAAATGGCGTATGAGAGAAGCACTCCTATTCCGTATTTGATCCAACGGCCCTCGTCGCGGGCTTTAGCTGTTGGCTCCCCGTTAGTGCGTTGACTAGCTGATGGCTGCTCCATGTGTTCTGGTGTCCAGCATCCTGTTCGCGAGTTCCGGCGGCGTGAACACCTCGTCGTTGGAAAGGTTGGCGATGCAAGTCAGCGCGTCCGGGTTGCGCCCGCGCGAGGTGAAAGGGACTTGGGCGCTCATGGCTTGTCCCCCTTCTTGGGCAGTTGCTTGATGGCACGGTCGAAGTCGGACTCGAACAGTCGGTCTTGCACGACGCGGTATTTCTCGAATTCACTTTCGGCGTGCGCTCGGGCGATCTCGGCAGTGACTTTGCCGGCATCCTGCAAGATCTCCCGGTCTGTGGCGGCGATGAAGCGGTTGAGGCGGATTTCCCGGATGCGCTGGAGCTGTTCCTCAAAGTACTTCTTCCCGAGGATGGAGCCGTCGTTTTTGAGCCGCTCATCGTCCATCGCATAGCCCTTGATCGTGAACGACTCGATGATGCCGGTCGCCCACTTGCGGAACTGCACGGCGCGTTCGGAGTTGACCTTGTAACCGACGGCGACGATGGCGGCGAGGTTGTAGTGCTGGGTGTCGTAGGACTTGCCGTCGGCGGCAGTTATCCGAAAATATTGGATAACTGAATCTGCCTCCAACTCATGATCGGAAAACACTTTTTGCAGGTGGTAGCTGATCGTCCTGACATCCACATCGTAAAGCAGCCCCATCGTCTTCTGGGTGAGCCAGACATTTTCATCGGCGTAAACGGCTTCGACGTCACCCTGGCCGCTGGCGGCCACAAAGGTGAGGTATTCCGCCGCCGATGAGCGAACCAGGGAGACAGCGGCGCTCTTTTTGGCCCGACCGCGTGGAGAGGCTTTGTTTTTGCTCATAGTGTTGCCTCCGGCGGTGCGGCGACTGGTTCACTCACGGTCATGGGAGGGCAGGGTTTGGTGGACGTCAATATCTCGTGCTTGGCACGGCGGGAAAAGAGCGAGTCCTTGGCCCCGAAAGCCGAGGAAAGGGTGAGATTGGCGAAACGGAGGTCGCGTTTTTGGGACTTCACCTTTCCGCGGCAGCCCCACTCGGCGAAGACGATCGGTTGGCAAGTGTGCTCCAGCTTGGAAGGGGCGTCGCCGTGGCGGCCCAAGGGTTTGTGGGGCTGATCCGCTGCGCCGCGAGGCTGCTCGGACGCCATGATCGAGGACGGTTTGGCCGGTGGGCGGCATGAGGAAATTCTAGCATCTTCGGCCTGCATGAAAAGCGCCAATTATGCCGGCCGCCCACCGATGGCTGCGCGCCCAGGTCTGCGCTTTCACCGCCTTCCTTCACCCCTGAACGCAGCGCCTGGGATTTCGTCCGCATCCTAATTGTCTGGTCCCCGGGACGGGCCTGCCTTCCGACAGCTATCCGGCCTCCCCAGCCCTTTGTCCAGACGGACCGCCGATGGGTCTTTTGCTGCTGTGACGAGAGGGGGCCTCGAAATCCTCACAAGCTCAGGATTTCCGCTCTGACCCGTTCAACACACGCGCCATAGGCCAGGTGCCGGTCCGCCGGGGCCGATCTCCTGTCAGCGGCCTGTTCGAACAAGGCTGGATTCGCTGGGCTCTGCTGCAAAACAGCCATTATTGTTGGACAATGTCCTCATGATTCCGGCTCGCTTGATTTGAACCGACTCAAAATGGCGGCCGCCAAACAAGTAACCCCACATGTCACCATCGCCAGAAATGACAGACCGCAGCCGACACCGACCCAATCTCGCGGTTGGTCATCGGTGCTCGTCAGGGCGGCCGCACCGAACATCGAAACAAGCCAGAGGATGAGACAAACACTACTCGCGATGCCCGCTCTCTTTGACAAGCGTTCGTATCGCTGGGCTTTCGACAGTGGCATTGGTGTCATGTTGGTGAATGTAGAGATCCCCGACCGCCGCTGGCGGCGCGTGCTGGGAGCGAATCCGCCGTCCGAGAAACCTGCTGCGTCCAAAGACACAGCGCAGGGCGGCGGTTCTGGTAGATCGATCTGTTGGGCGGATTCACGCGAAACAGAGGCTGATGTCTTGGATCCGCCCGGACTTCGAGTTGGCCCACAAGTGACACCTAACCCGGCCCAGGGTCATGGCTGCCGCACCCTCCGTCTCCCATTCGTTCAAGTCCACTCCTTCGGCCTCAACGGCAAAGAAATCCGCAGCATCCTCGATCCTCCTTCCTTTGATGATCAAGTCACCGTCAAAGAGCAACACAGGATGAAAGTCGCATCGAGTAACTGGATCCGCGAGGAGAACCGAGACTTGGTCCACTATGCCAGCCTCCTCGTAGATCCAGACACCAACATCGTCAAAAGTATGGATCGTGGAAGGAGATTGCCTGTCAGGGCCTTTGAGCAGTTCATTGGACCTACTCGCGCCAAATGCGCGTTTGAGCAGCTCGAAAGGTGGCGGGCTCTCGATGCTCCACGCTCCGATCCGATAGGAATCGTCCGAGACTCTGATGGTGAAGTGCATCGGCGCTAGTGTGCCCAACATGGGTATTTGGACAAGTCCATTTGTGGCACAAGACAGCTCGCCCTGGGGCGGAGTCGGGTGCGGTCTGGAGCAGTTCAAGGGCATTGCGGGACATGAGGGCATCCTGCGCCGAAGGGGCCGGAAAACAAGGAGAAACGGCCCCGTGAGAATGGCAGACCAAGGGGTGGACAGGATGGCAGGATGAACGGGAATGAAGCCTCCGAGTGCGCCGAGAACACTGAAGGGGAGCCCCAGAGAGCCAGCCTGCGGCGCGTTGACCGGCTGAAGACGAACTCCCGCAACAGGGTGAGCCACGGATGGACACGGATGGACACGGATGAAGATGGGGCTCGCGAGGACGCTCGCGCTCCTGGCGGGGCGGGAGCGGGACACGGCGGCGACGGAGCACCGCCCTCCAGGGGGACGGCCGCGCATCCCAGGCCCACCGATTGTGCCAGGTCCCCACGGTCCTCACCCGCACTGCGGACGCCCTCTCCCGTTCCCACAGACGAAGGAGGGCTGGGTTTCACCACGAAGAACACGAAGGACGCGAAGCCCGCTCCCTGGGGGCGAGGGAAAGCTCGCGCGGGCAAGGCAGTTGCCCTGGACGCGGATTCGGGTCTTGCGGCGCGGTTGACCGCGTGGAGCGGTCGGGGCCTCAGCCGCCCATGGTCCGGGCCTTCTCCAGAATCTGGGGACGCGCTTCCTCCATCATGTCTTTGACGTCGGCATAGCGCAGGGAGCGCTGCTCGAACGAGCGCTTTTGCAGCGCGCCGAGGAAACGGCCCTCGAACTCGCGGAAATACGAGCCGTAGATGTGGTAGCTGTCGGCCATGTGACAGTAGCGCCCCACGCTGACGGGCCGGCCCGTCGCCTCGGCGATCCGCGCGGCGATGCGCTGCTGCAACTGCACCAGGGCGAAGATGTTCATGAAGGCCGCCTTGTAGGCGTCGTTCGAGCGGAAGCGCACGTTCATGCTCAGCACGGCTTCGCCCTCCTCCTGGAGGATGCGGCACCAGATGCTCTGCATGCAGGCGGGGTCGTAGCACTCGTTGTCCTCCCAGACCTTCCAGGTGATGGCCTGGGCGCGCCGGGTGTGGGGCGTGCGGGCCAGCCGCTGGCACAGGTTCTCGATCTGGTCCATGGGCTTGAGCCCCGGCGCCTCGTACTTGAAGAGCCGCTGGTGATAGGTGTACTCCCAGCGGGTGTCTTTGGGATCGTTCGGGTCGCGCACCAGGTGGTCCTTGATCCCGTCGCAGACCTCCATCACATACTCCTGCAGTTCCAGCGGCCCGCCCGGAAAATCCCGGTGGATCATCGGCTCGGCCAGCGGGTCCGCGATCGTGATGATCATGGTCGCGTCCTTGCTCGGCGGGTCCTCGGGCTTGTCGTACTCCGTTTTGACGTTGCAGCCCTTCTCGTGCAGGGCCATCAGCGAAAGCTCCCAGGCCCGCGCGATGCAGTCCCCTTCCACGTGCAGTATCGGTATTCCTTTCATGGGTCGTTTGCGTTCGATTGTCGTCCGCTGTTTTCGCGCCCGGTCCGCAACGGTCCCGGGCGAGTCTGGCGAAGGGCTTAGGGTTGCGGAGCGCTGCCGGTTTGGCAACAACAACCTGCGCCGCGGCCGCTCATCCCCGCGAACGGGGGGGCGCGGCCCTCCGTGCCCGCCGCTTCGCCAGCCCGAAGCGGGCAGAGGACTCCCTGCCTTGCCCGTTGCACCGGCAGGGCAAGGCTCCTGCCGAGCCGCTCCGCCCACCGGCCAGAGCCGCGGATTTTTGGGGCAACTTGACAGGGCAGCCGCCTGACCTATAGTCCAATCGTCATGTCGAACGCTCTCGCAGCGGGGGGCGGAGGGGAATCGCTCGATTCCGTCGGACCCGCTTCATGGAAGGAATTCCACTCTGCCGGCCGCGGCCCCTGGGGCCAGGTGGCCGATGCGGAGTGGAACGACTGGCGCTGGCAGCTCAAGCACCGCATCACCACGCTGGCTCAGCTCGAACGCCTCATGCCGTCGCTGACGGCGGAGGAGCGTGCGGGGGCCAGCCTCGCCAACGCCAAGCTGGCCCTGGCGATAACCCCCTACTTCTTCAACCTGATCGACCCGGCCGACGCGGCCTGTCCCATCCGCCGCCAGGTGATTCCGCGCATCGAGGAAACCCACACTGCCGCCTGGGAGATGAGCGATCCCTGCGGGGAGGACTCGCATTCGCCCGTGCCGGGCCTGGTGCATCGGTATCCGGACCGGGTGCTGTTCCTGACCACCGACCGCTGCGCCTCCTATTGCCGCTACTGCACGCGCTCGCGCCTGGTCAGCAACGCCGCCGGCTACGATTTTCATCCCGAGTTCGACCGCCAGATCGACTACATCGCCCGCACGCCCGCCATCCGCGATGTGCTCCTGAGCGGGGGCGACCCCTTGCTGTTCAACGACGAGAAGCTCGAGTATCTGCTCAGCCGGCTTCGGGCCATTCCGCACGTGGAGTTTCTCCGGCTGGGCACCCGCATCCCGATCTTCCTGCCCCAGCGCATCACGCCCGCGCTCTGCGAGATGCTCCGGCAGTTTCACCCGCTCTTCATCAGCATTCACTCGAACCACCCGCGCGAGCTGACCACGGAGGCGCGCGAGGCCCTCGGCCGCTTGGCCGACGCCGGCATCCCCCTGGGCAACCAGTCCGTGCTGCTTCGCCAGGTGAACGACGATCCCGCGGTGATGAAGGCCCACGTGCAGAAACTCCTGATGTGCCGGGTGCGCCCCTATTACATCTACCAGTGCGACCTGATCGCCGGCTCGGCCCACCTGCGCGCCAGCGTGCGCCGCGGCCTCGAGATCATGGACAGCCTGCGCGGGCACACCTCCGGCTACGCCGTGCCCACTTACGTGATCGACGCCCCCGGCGGCGGCGGCAAGGTGCCGGTCAGCCCCGAATACGTCCTGAGCCGCAACGCCGACCGCGTGCTCATCCGCAACTACGAGGGGAAAATCTTCGAATATCCGGAGGCGGCTGACGGCGCCCCGCTGTTCAAGGCCCTCAAGGGCTTCGAGGAGCACGAGCTGGCCTGATGCCCCGCGAAACGGCCCAGGCAAAAGCCGCGCGCGTCCGGGCCCTCATCGCCGGCCTGAAGAAGACCTATCCCGACGCCCACTGCGAGCTGAACTACTCGAACCCGCTCGAGTTGCTGGTGGCGACCATCCTCTCGGCCCGCTGCACCGACAAGCAGGTCAACCTCGTCACGGCGGACTTGTTCCAGAAGCACCGGTGCGCGGCGGACTACGCCGCGGCCCCGCCGGAAGCGCTGGCGCGGGACATTCAGCGGATCGGGCTTTATCGCAACAAGGCCAGAAGCATCCAGGCCTGCTGCCGCAAGCTGGCGGAGCGCCACCAGGGCCGCGTGCCGGCCACTCTCGAGGAACTGGTCCAGTTGGATGGCGTGGGCCGCAAGACTGCCAACGTGGTCCTGGGAAACGCCTTTGACCGCAACGAAGGCGTGGTGGTGGACACCCATGTGGCCCGGCTGGCCGGGCGCCTGGGCCTGACCCGCGAGACCGATACGGAGAAGATCGAGCGGGACCTGATGGCGCTGGTGCCGCGGCCGCAATGGACGCTCTGGAGCCACTGGCTCATCTGGCACGGACGCCGCCGATGTTCGGCGCGCAAGCCCGGCTGCGATGAGTGCGAAATCCGGGCGCTCTGCCCGCGGGTGGGCGTGCGGGTCTCCTGAGCGGCCCACGGCGGTTCCTAGAGGGCGCTGCTCCGTCAGCGCCGCAGAATGGCAGGCATGCGGCTCCCTTGAGCGAAGCCGCGCTTGGGCGCTCTCAGTGCCCCGCGAAGTAACCCAGCTCCCGCAACGACACGTGGTCGCACGGCCGTTGCGGGGTGCGGTGGCCCATGATGATGTGGTCCAGCACTTCGATCTTGAGCAGCGCGCCCGCGCGGATCAGGTCGCGGGTCACCCGGATGTCCGCGTCCGAGGGCGTGGGGTCGCCGCTGGGGTGGTTGTGGGCCAGGACCACGGCGGCGGCGTTGGCCAGGATGGCGGAACGAAAGACGTCGCGGGTGTTGACCAGGAGAGTGTCCTGGGTGCCATGGGCCAGCTTCTCCCGCCGGATCAGGCGCCGCCGGGTGTTGAGCAGGATCACCTCGAGACGCTCGACTCCGTCCGGGGCGCCGTCCTCGCGCAGCAGCGCGGCGATGCGCTCGGGACTGTCCAGCAGCGGGCTGTCTTCGCGCAGGTCCCGGGCCATCCGCCGCGCCAACTCGAACGCCGCCAGCAGCGTCGCCGCTTTGTCGCGTCCCACGCCCTTGATCCGGCGCAGATCGTCCGGCGTCAGGTTCGCCAGGTGGCTGATGCGCCCAAACTCCCTGAGCAGGTCCTCGGCCACTTGCAGGACGGACCGGCCTTTCATGCCGGTGCGCAGGAGGATGGCGATAAGTTCCTCGTCGCGCATCGTCCCCGCGCCCTTCTCCAGCAACCGTTCCCGCGGACGGTTGTGGCTGGGCATGTCGCGGATGAGATAGTCGGCGCCCATGCGCGGCGATCAGCGGTTCCGTCGGGTCGGCCGGGCCTTGGCCCCGGGCTGCAGTCGGGTCTGGATCCACCGTTCCGCCGCGTCCACCAGCAGGCTCCGCAGCCGTGTCTGCGCCTGCTCGATCATCCGCGTCGTTTCCGCCGCCTCCAGCCCCTCCAGCATCGAGATCTCGTCGGGGTCGAACCCCTCCAGGAAATGCAGGTCGAAGACCGAGCGCTCCTTCTCCGGCCAGCCGGCGGTGACCCGGTGGACGTAGTCGATCAAGTCGTGCTCGGCCGCGACGGCGTCCGGGGCGATACAATGGGAGTCGGGCAGGAGATCGCCGCGGGCCACGATCGCAGGTTCGAGCCGGTTCTCGATGATCTGGAGCGGGCGCTCGGCGTCGTAGCCGGCGATGGCTTCCTCGTCGTCGGCCAGGGCCAGGGTTTCCTCGATGGGGACGTTGCGCTCGCCATCGACGCGCAGCCGCCGGTAGCGCCGCTTGAGCTCGCGCCGCGCCAGCGAAAAGAGCCACATCCGGTAGCTGAGCTCCTCGGGCTTGCCTTCCGGATCGGACAGGGCCTGCCGGACGACTTCGTCCACCACCACCTCGGCCTTGAGCGCGCCGCGGGGCACCTCGCCGTCGGCCTGGTCCCGGTGCAATTGGAGCTGCACATGATAGAGCAGACGCCCGTGGTAGCGCTTGATCATCTCGGCCAGCGTCTCGCGCAGCGAGCGCGGGCCGTCCTCCTGGGGCTTGGCGGAAAAGCGGGCCGGCTTGAACGCGCGCAACCCGGCGGGCCGGTTGCGCCGCCGCCAGTCTTCCTCGTGCCGCAGCGCCGACTTGAAGTCCTCCACCTCCCTCAGCAGCGCGCGCACCGCCTGGTCGAAGGCCGGGATCGGGTCGGTCTTGGACTCCTTGCGGCTGCGAAGGATGTTCGAGGGCAGCCGCAGTGTGAGGGCCGCGGTGAAGGCGTCGCGCTTGGCGTGATGCTCCAGGTTCACCAGCAGGTGCACCGCGTCCGGCGGAAAGTGCTGGAGATGCGTCTCCAGCTTCGAGATCTTCTCGCGGATCTTCGCCCGCAACTGGGCGTGCGGCCGCAAATGCTTGCTCACGAGATTCCAGGCCAGCTTCATGCGTCATCACCTCGGCTTTCCAATCGGCAGCTCGGTTCCCGGTGGTCCTGTTCGTTCTTTCGCCCGTACTATAGGCCGCCGACCGGCGAGAATCAATCCGTTGTTTTGGAAATCGGCCGCCCCGTCCGCGCCCGGTCCCGGGCCCGCCTCAGTCCTCGATGCGGTAGAGCGCGGTCTTGGTGCGCAGGATCAGCGCGCGCCCCGACACCGCCGGGGACGCCATGAAACCGTCTCCGAGCCGGTTTTCGGCCAGCTTCTGGAACTGGCGTCCGCCGGCCAGCACGACCGTTTTGCCTTCCTCGCTGCAAAGGTAGAGACGCCCTGGCGCGCCCAGGAGCGCGCTCGAGTAATTGCCGCCCACGCGTTCGCTCCACACCACCGTTCCCGTGGCCGCCTCCCAGCAGGTGACGATGCCGATATCATCCAGCCCGTAGAGCAGGTCGTCCATCAGCAGCAGCGAGGGCTTTTTGGGGACGTTGCGTTTGGTTTTCCAGACCACCTGCAGCCGGGTGGCCGGCGCGGCGGCCGCGTTGGCGTCGAGGATCTCCCCCGGCGCCCCGGGCCGGATCGCCAGCAACTGCCCGGTGGCCCACCCGCTCGGCGCAAAGATCATTCCCAGGCCGACCACCGGCCGCGTGCTCGCCGAGTGGTTGAGCCGCTCCTCAACCCTCCACAGTTCGTCTCCCGTCAGCGGGTCGTAGGCGTAGAGCGCTTTCGATCCCTGGCTGAGCAGCGTCAGCCGCTCGCCCAGCCTGGCCACATGGCATGTCCCGTAACCTTTGCGCAGATCCCCCTCGGCCTGCGGTTCGCCGTCCGGCCCCAGGTCCTTGAAGTCGATCGACCGTTTCTTCTCCCAGACCGTCCGCCCCGTCTGCTTGTCCAACGCCACCACGAACTGGCGGTCGCTGCCGTCGAAGTTCAGATACAGCAGGTCGCCGTGGAGGATGGGCGAGGAACCGGCCCCGCGAAAGTGGTTGCAGACGAAGTCGCGCCGCTCCCAGAGCTTGCGCCCGGTGGCGGTGTCCAGGCAGGCCGTGCCAGGCGAGCCGAACGTGACATAGACCCGCCCCTCCTCGAGGACCGGGGTGGGCGACGCGTAGGTGTTGAACTGGTGCGCAAACTGCGGCTTTTCCACGTCGAAGAGCTTCAAATTGCGCGTGATCTTGCCGCTTTCGAGGTCCACGCACAGCGCCGAGAGTTCACGCCCGTCGGGCGTGGCGGTCGTCAGCCAGATTTGGCCCTTCCAGATCACCGGCGAGGACCACGCCCGTCCCGGCAGCGGGGTCTTCCAGGTCACGTGGTTGGTCTCGCTCCAGCGCAGCGGCAGGTTGGCGCCCGTGCAAAGACCGTCGCCTCGCGGCCCCCGGAACTGGGGCCAATCCGTTTCGGACGCCCCGCAGAGTCCCGCCGCCAGCAACGGCAACCACCCGACGACCTTGATCGCTCGTTTCATCTCCGAAAAGATAACGGGGGCCGCTGCCCTCTGGCCAGCCCTGAAACCGCACGCAGGCCAGGTTCCCTCGCGCAGGCCCATTCTTCCGGTCGGGCGGCGTTCCTGCCGAGCTGTGAACCCTGGAGGGCGGTGCTCCGTCGCCGCCGTCCGCGGCCCGTGGCAGGGCGAGGCTCCCCGGTGGGTGGCTGCGACAGAGCGCAGCCCTCCACAAGATCCGCATCTCGCGCGGGAGCGTCGCCCTACCTCCGGCGCTGACCAAGCAGCGCGCTCCAGGGGGACGGCGGCCCGTGGTAGGGCGAGGCTCCTGCCGAGCCGCTTCGGTAGCGCAGGCTTTCCAGCCTGCCGTCTCGCGGGTTTTCCAACCCGCGGCCGCCTCGGTCTGGAATCGGCGCAGGAGGACAACCGGGGCCCGGCCGACTGGAAAGTCGGCGAAACGGCAGACAA
>JAKLEJ010000510.1 GCA_022711695.1 Verrucomicrobiota bacterium
ATCGCCTTCACTCCCGACGGCCCGCGCGGACCCTGCTACACCGTGCAGCCCGGCGTGGCCTCGCTGGCCCAGATCACCGGCCTCCCGATTGTCCCAGTCTCCTATCACGTCAACTGGAAACTCCGCGCCCGAAGCTGGGACCGATTTCTAATCCCCCTCCCGTTCGCGAAAGTGACCGTCGTCTTCGACCCCCCGCTGCGGACGCCTCCCGACGGCGGGGACGCCGGGCGCGAGGCCTGCCGCCGCCTGATCGAGGAACGGCTCCGGGCCATCACGCGCGACTGAGCGCCCTTTCCGTCTTCGTGTGCTTGCTTGCCTTGTGGTGAGTCTCACCCGCGCCACCGCAACAAAAGTTGGCGCGCGCCTCAGGCCAACGCTAGAATGAACCCATGACAACGCTGCGTCTTCCTGCCCGCCAGACTTGCCTTGCGGCTCTGACCGTGACGATTTGGACCGTGGGAAACATCATGGTCGCCGCGACGGCGCCGGATCCGGCCTGGCTGGCGCATGACCGCGAGCGGCCCGCCCCGCCGATGGTGATCCCGCCCACCCCCAGCCTGCCCGAGCGTCCCGGCCGCCCTCCCTCCGATGCCATCGTGCTCTTCAATGGCGCGGACCTCTCCCAGTGGGTGAGCATGGACGGCAGCCCCACCCGCTGGATTGTGCGGGACGGCTACATGGAGTGCGTGAAGGGCAGCGGCTACGTTCGCACCCTGCGCAACTTCGGCGACTGCCAGTTGCACGTCGAGTGGTGCGCGCCCATCCCCGCCAGCGGCGACGGCCAGGGGCGCGGCAACAGCGGCGTCTTCCTGGGTCTGAACCGCTATGAAGTGCAGGTGTTGGATTCGCACCAGAACCGCACCTACTCGGACGGCTCGGCCTCCTCGGTCTATGGGCAATATCCCCCCTTGGTCAACGCCAGCCTGCCGCCCGGCCAATGGCAGACCTACGACATTGTCTATGTCGCCCCGCGGTTCGACGCCGCCGGACGGCTGCTGACCCCCGCGCGGCTGACGGTCTTTCACAACGGCCTGCTTACCCAGAACAACGTCGAACCGACCGGCCCCACCAGTTGGCTGGAGCGCGCCCCTTACCAGGCCCACCCCGAGAAGCAGCCCATCTCGCTCCAGGACCATGGCAACCCGGTCCGCTACCGAAACATCTGGGTGCGCGAGTTGGGCAAACCCGGCAAGACCGAACTGACCCTGGCTGTGGCCTTGCTCGACCGCTACACCGGCCGTTACGAACGGGAGAAGGACGATATCATCGAGATCGAGCGTGAAGACGGACAGCTCAGCGCCTTGTTCCACGGCGTGAAGTTCCGGCTCTTTGCCGAGTCGCCCACCCGCTTCTTCGCCAAGACCACCGATCTCCAGATCGAATTCAAGCCCGGCGCGGACGGCCTTGCGGACCGGCTCTTCTGGAGCGTGGGCGAGGGGGCCACCCCAGCCCCTCGTCTTCGCTGAGCGGGCTTCCCCCAGCGCAAGCGCGCTGCCAACGGATCGCCGCAACCATAAGGGGTCAGTCCTAGAATTATGACATGCATCCCCTTTGGCCGGTCTTTGCTTCGATTCCCGAGGCCCCCTCCTGGCGCTGTTTTCCTCCGGTCGCGGCCCGGATAGGCTGAATTGGCGCATCGCGTGTGTCGCCCGCCGTCGGCGAATTCGCCTGGCGCGACCGCTTGGCCTTCTGGCGGTTCGCGCGCGGCCCGCTTGAAAAAGCGCGATTGAAGTTCTGGCGGCGGCTTGTAGAATCGGGCCATACACATGATAGAGATTTTGCTCTCGATCGGTCCCGGGAAACTGACAGGGCCGCTCTGCTTGCTCCTGGCCTGCCTCGCGACGGGCCATGCCGCGGAACCGGCCACCAACGCCGCTCCGTCACGGTCCCTGAGCCTGGAGGACCTGGTGGCGGAAGTGACGCGGACGCATCCGGAACTGGAGTATTACCGGGCCGAGATCGCGGCGGCTCGTGGCGGCCGGAGCGCCGCGGCTCAATGGAACAATCCGGAGGTCACGGCCTCGCTGGGCAGCAAGCGCGCCTGGGAGCGGAGCGGCGGCGCGACCCTGGGCGACGGCGTCGCCTGGTCCGTGGCCCTGGCGCAGACCTTCGAGTTTCCAGGCCGGCTGGCCCTGCGCAAGGCCATCGCCGGCCGGCAGATCGAGCTGGCCGAACTCGGCCTGGAACAGTGCCGCGCCGCGCTGGCCGCCCGGGCGCGCCAGCTTGGCTACTCGCTCCATGTGGCGCAGGAAAAGGTCGTCGCGCTTCGGGAAGTGTCCGGCCGGTTCAACTCGCTGCTGGAGGTGGTGGTGCAGCGCGACCCCGCCGGGGTGGCCCCGCTGCTCGACACGCGCATCATCGAGGCCAACTCGGTGGCGCTGGGCCGGCGGGCCCTGCAGGCGGAACAGGAGCAGCAGGCCGCCCTGATCGAACTCAACACCCTCCGCGGCCAACCGCCGGGCGCTCCGTTGCGGCTGAGCGCCGACACCGCCGTCGTCACAAATCTCCCTCCGTTGGCCTGCCTGCTCGAATGCGCGCGCACGAACAACTTCGAGCTGCGGGCTCGCTCGGTGGAACTGGCCCAGCAGGGGTTCAAGGTCCAGTTGGCTCGCAACGAGCGCTGGCCGTCGGTGACCCTCGAGCCGTTCTACTCCGAGGAAAAGGCGGCCGATGCCGAACGCATCGCCGGGGTGGGGGTGACCGTGCCGCTGCCGCTCTGGAACCGGAACGCCGGCAACATCGAGGCCGCGCAGGCGCGCGTGCGCCAGGCCGAGGCGGGGTTGCGGGCGGCCTGCCTGCAGGTGGAGAAGAAGGTCACCGAGCACGCCCTGGCCTGGCAGATCCAGGCCGACGAGATGAGGCGGTGGCGCGGCGACACCGCGGCCCAGTTCCGCGAGGCCGCCGCGCTGGCGGACCGGCACTACCGGCTCGGGGCGGTGCCGGTGACCACCTACGTCGAGATGCAGTTGCGCTACCTCGACGCCCTGGACGCTCTTCTGGCGACCCGCGGCGAGGGCTTCGAGCATCGGCAGCAACTGGAGCTGCTCCTGGGGCGGC
>JAKLEJ010000511.1 GCA_022711695.1 Verrucomicrobiota bacterium
CGGGTCGGATTGGTGAAGCGGTATTCGAGCGCCGCCGCGGGCAGGCTGGAATTGTCCGCGTCGCCGGGCTCGAAGGGGCTCCAGCCGGTGATCTCGGCCTGGAGCGGCATCTTCTTGTCGGTGAGGGTCACGGCGGCAAAGGGGAACCGGACGCGGAACGAAGCGGCGGCGAAGCGCGGCAGGCCGAAGGAGGTCCCGCCGGCGCCGTTGCCCGTATTGGGCGCGCCGAAGAGCTTTCGCGCCGGAACGGGGCCCTCCAGGACCCGCGCCACCTTGGTCTTGCCGGTCACACAGACGGCGGCGAAGACACACGGTTCGTTGAACACCTCGGGGCGGTTGCGCAGGGAGACGTGCGAGAGGGCCCCAGTCCCTTCAAGGCAGATCATCCCCGATCCCAGACCGCCCATCGGGAACGCCACCTGGTTCAAGTATTCCCCTGTGTACTCTCCATTGAAGCTCCGCTTGCGCCCCCAGGCCCCTCCTTTGGCGCGCGGGACCAGCGGGGCCTCCGGGTCGGAGGCGGCGGCCGCGTGGACCGACGCCCCGCCGGCGCCCACGGCGCCGACGGCGGCGGCTGAGAGTTGGAGGAACTTGCGGCGTGGCAGCGAGGACGAAGTCTTCTTTTCAGGCATACGATGGACCTTTCAATTCAGTGTGGCTAAGTCGCGGGCCGAGTATTGTGGACGGGGCGGCGGGAAGCAAGAGCAACCGGGCGCCGGCGGCGGTTTTGTGTTGTTTTTGCGGCGGGGACTGGTTCAGGATTGGGGCAGCCGGGCGAGCCGGGCCCGCGGGCGCGCCAACCCCCCGCAGCCGTCTCTCCGGCCGACAACGCAACAACACCGCAGACCATGAGAGTCACAGGCAACGTCAGCACCATCCTGGCCATCAAAGGGTCCGCCTACTGGTGGGTGAGCCCGGAGGACACGGTTTATCAGGCGATCACGCTGATGAACGAGAAGAACATCGGGGCGGTGCTGGTGATGCAGGAGGGGCGCCTGGTGGGCATCATGTCCGAGCGCGACTACACCCGCAAGGTGGTGCTGAAAGGCCGGTCCTCGCGCGACACCCGGGTGCGCGAGATCATGGCGGATTCGCCGATCACGGTGGGGCCGCAGCAGACGGTGGACGGCTGCCTGCACATCATGACCGAGCAGCGGGTGAGGCATCTGCCGGTGGTGGAGGAAGGACGGGTGCTGGGGGTGATCTCGATCGGCGACCTGGTGAACTGGGTGATCTCGGCGCAGAGCGCGGCCATCGATCACCTGGAGGGCTACATCAGCGGCAGATACCCGGGCTGAAGCGCGCTGTGATCCGGTTGGTCCTCTTCGACATCGACGGCACCCTGGTGACCACCGGCGGGGCGGGGGTGAGGGCCTTCGAGCGGGTGCTCGCCACCCAGTTCGGCGTGCCCGGAGGCATCGACGGGGTCCGGTTCGCCGGGCGCACGGATTCCTCGCTGGTTCACGAGATCTTCCGCAAACACCGCATCGAGGTCGCGCCGGAGACTGTCGCGCGGTTCTTCGACGCCTACTATTTCTGGCTGGACCACCTGCTGGAGCGCTCGAACGGAGGCCCGCTGCCGGGAGCGCGTGACTGGCTGGAGGCGCTGGCCGGGCTGCCTCATCGGCCAGCGGTGGGGCTGTTGACCGGCAATGTGCGGCTCGGGGCCGAGATCAAACTGCGCCATTACGGCCTGTGGGACCATTTCCAAACGGGAGGGTTTGGGGATGACGACCTGGACCGGAACCGGATTGCGGTGGCGGCCCGGCGGCGCGGGGAGGAACTGCTAGGCGGGCGGCTGAAGGACTCGGAGGTGCTGGTGGTGGGGGACACGCCGCTGGACATCGCCTGTGGGCGACACGCAGGGGCGCGGACCCTGGCGGTGGCCACGGGGCCGCACTCCCTCGCGGAACTGGCGGCGCACCAGCCGGATTGGGTGGCGGCGGACCTGCGCCAGGCCAGCGTGAGGCGGATTTGCGGCGGGGAGGACTAAACACGGATGACCGGGCACGGGGCCGGAGTCGGCCGCCAGCAGCCAGGCGCGAGCGCCTGCCCTCAAAATCGCGTTCCGTTGGAAGTGAGCCTGCCCCGAGGGCCGTCCGCTTACGAGGCCGCGGCGGAAACCTGATCGTCCGTTCTCAAGGCGACCTTCTCCCGGAGCCGGCGACACCGCGATACTCGACGAGGAGGGACCCCGGACACTCGCCGATCTCCAGCCGCAACTGTTGGAGGGCGGCCCCTTTCAGCGTGACGGGTTTTTCCGGCTCGTAAGCGCGGCAGAGGGTAACCTCGTAATCCATCGCCGGATCGATGTCCCGGAGCCTGGCTTCGAAGGCCAGGTAGGCGGACTGCTCGCGGCGGAAGGCCATGACCATGCCATCGTGTGCCCCGGGGCGATGATACTGGAGGACCATCCAGCCGCGCGGATCAATGCCGGAGTCGGCCAGTGGATAGAAATCGCCGATGAAGTATTTTCGTATGCGTTTGCCTTCCGCGACGCCCTGTCTGAGCAGATCGCGGGGGTAGTCTTTGGGTCGGACGTCTTCAGCGAAGGCGATGCCGGCGTTAAAGCCGCTGCGGAAGAGATACGGCGTCGCCCCCATCTGGCCCACGGTGCTGAAAGGGATGTAGCGATTGAGCCCAAGGCTCATCAACTGGTTCTTCCGGGCGGCGGCCAGGATGGTTGCCGGTTTTCTGTCGAGCATGTCGCAGGTGTTGTCGCTGCGCCAGAGGGGCAGGGAGCGCGACATCGTCTCGAGGTCGATGCGCCGGCCGCCGCTGGCGCAATTGTCGATGAACAGGCTGGGATTGGCCTGGAGCAGATCGTCCCACATGCGGTAGAGCCCCTCGACATAGCGGGCTTCGGCCAGGCCGATCCGGTTCGAGTCGCTGGCGTCCATCAAGCGCCAATACGCCAGCGGGTCAATGTTGTAATCGATGCGCAGGCAAGAGAGCTTGTAGGCCTTGATGGCGGCATCGAGGTAATCGGTCATGTATTGGCGGGCTTCGGGAATTCCCAGGTTGAAGAGGCCGGCGCCGTCGCCGGCGGGGGAGA
>JAKLEJ010000512.1 GCA_022711695.1 Verrucomicrobiota bacterium
ACTTTCTCGGAGCCGGTGGACACGGAAGACGCGGAATTGCTGGAGAACTACGCGCTGCACCCCGCCGGCAGCCCCGAGGTTTGGCTGCCGATCATCGATGCGGCGCTGGTCACCCCCACCAATGTCCTCCTGACCACGATCCGGAGGGCGCCGCAAACCGACTATAGCCTGCAGGTGGGCATGGTGAGGGACAGAAGCTCGAACCGGAACCCAATTCCGCCCGCCTGCGCCAGCCTGGCAATCGAGGCCGAGACTGCCCTGCTGCAACTGGCGGCGGCGCCGCCCGAGACCGCCGCCGTGTGGCGCTATTTCACCGTGGCCGGCGCCAACCTGGGGACCGCCTGGCGTGAGCCCGGCTACGTCGATGCCAACTGGCCGTCGGGCCCGGCCCCGCTGGACGCAAACAACGACACCGCCCCCGGGCGAACGGTGCTGTTGAACAACATGCTGGTGGGCACCCGGTTGCCCCGCGTGACCAGCCCCGACTATTTCACCCGCTATTTCCGCACCACCGTGTTCCTGCCCGCGGCCCCGAACGACGTCAGGCTCGAAGCCCGGTGGCTGGTGGACGACGGCGCGGTGGTCTATGTCAACGGGCAGGAGGCCTTCCGGCTGCGAATGCCGGCCGGAGCGGTCAGCTACTCGACCCCGGCCAGCCAGGCCGTCTCCGACCCGGGCCCCAACGTGGAAGGACCGTACCTGCTGGCGACCACCAATCTTGTTCCCGGGAACAACGTCATCGCGGTCGAACTGCACCAGAACGCCACCTCGAGTTCGGACGCCACGCTGAGCGTGGAACTCATGGCCTACATCCGCAAGTTCGCCGCCGGGCCGGTGGTCATCGAAGGCCAACCCCAGGGCGGGAGCGTGGCCGAGGGAGGCGCGTTCGCTTTCCGGGTCTCCGCCACCGGCGCTCTGCCCATAGGTTACCAGTGGCGCCTCGACAACGCTCCCCTTCCGGGAGCGACCAATGCCACCTATGTCGTCTCCGGGGCCAACCTCACCCACCAGGGCGACTACTCGGTGGTGGTCAGCAATCCCCACGGCGCTGTCCCGAGCCAGGCAGCCCCTCTGACCGTGGTGGCGGACACGGAAGCGCCGCGTCTGCTGGCTGTGAGCGGCGGCAGGCCCACCAACCTGGCGCTGACGGCGGCGTTTTCCAAGCTGCTGGATCCGACATCCGCCGGCGACCCGGCGCATTACAGAATGATCGGGCCCGGGGCGCTCCAAATCACCAACGTCACGGTCGCTGGCAGCAACGTCGCCCTACGCCTGTCCGGCCCCCGCCAGCCGAATGTGACCTACCTGCTCGAGGCGAGGGATGTTCTGGACCTGGCCTTCACCCCGAACCCGATCGCGCCCAACCCCAGCCGCGTCCCCGTCTCGACTCTGGCGCCGCTGATCTCGGCTTACAACCACACCTGGCGGTTCCTTCAACAGACGGGCCCGGGCCAGCCGGCCCCCTGCCCCGAGGGAGTCGTCTGGACTTTGCCGGGATTCGACGACAGTTCCTGGGGCAGCGGGACCGGGCTGTTCTTCGGCCAGCGAAGCAATAACATCACTCCCATCCAACTGCCCTTCGTGATGGACCCTGCCAATGCCGGCATCAGCGTGGCGAACACCCTGCTCAACCTGTTCACCAACACCAGCCCGGCCAACTCCCTGCAGGAACGGACCCACTATTTCCGCACCACCTTCGAGTTGTCGGGGCCCACCAACGGCGTTTCCTTCGAGATTCACGCCCTGGTCGATGACGGCGCCATCATCTACCTGAACGGCCAGCGCGTTCACCAGGTGCGCATGACCAACGCCGCTCCTTCCTGCGCCAGCTATGCCGACCAGACCGTGGGGCTGGCTTCCTGGGACCCGCCCTACAGCGCCGCTGGACGGGCGATCCCGGCTTCGGCTCTCAGGGCTGGCGTCAACACCCTGGCCGTCGAGGTGCACCAGTCCGACTTGACGAGTCCCGATGTGGCGTTTGGCCTGGTGCTGGAAGGCAACATCCCGGTCTTTGGCGGCCCCGCCCTCACCGCGGGCTACGAGGCCTCCAACGGTGCGCTCACGCTGAGTTGGGAGGCCGGGCCGGAGTGGAGGCTCTACGCCTCCGGCAACCTGGAGGGCCCCTGGACAAAAGTGGCCGACGTCAGCCCCCACCAAACCTCGGCCGCGACGGGAACGCAGTTCTTCCGCCTGCAGCAAGATCTTTGAAGAGCCGCGCCGGGCCGCGCCTAATCGAGCTGAAGCGGCTGGAGGCGAATGTTCCGGTAGGCCACAGGACCATGGTCCCCCTGGAGCATCAGGGGACCTCTTGGCTTCTCGTCTTCAAAAGCGGCCGCCCGGGTGGGGCCGCCCAGGATGACATTCTCGTGGATCGTCTGGCCGTTGTGCGTGACCTTCACAAAACGGGCGTCCGCCGTTTTGCGGCCGGCGGCGTCGAACCGGGGCGCTCGAAACACGATGTCGAAGGACTGCCACTCTCCGGGGGGCTTGCTGGCGTTCGTTCGCGGCGAATGCCCCTCGAACTCGTTGCGCTCCAGCGACCAGCGCGGGTAGATGCCGCCACACTCCAGGCCGGGATATTTGTCGTTCTTGACCCCAAAGCTGTCGAACACCTGGACTTCGTAGCGGCCCATGAGATAGACGCCGGAGTTGGACTTGCGGGGGATGCAAAACTCGATGTGGACTTGGGCGTCGCCCAATTCCGTCTCGGTCAGGAGGTTGAGGGTGCGCCCCTTGGGGCCGTTCACGTAGATTCCGACGCCCGGCTGGAGGTCGAACTGGGTGGGATCGGCCGGGCGCAGGGACACCGCTTGCGCGGTCTGCCAGTCGCCGGTCGCACGCCAGCCCGTCAGATCCTTGGCGTCCAGGCGCAGTTCGGCGGCTGGCGCGTTCGCCGCATGGAGGCTCGCCAGGCTCATCGCGCAAGCGAGAACCGAGATTAGGCTTGGAGGAGGGCTCAGAATCGTCATAATGTTTTGAATATCGATAAACTAGATGTGGGTCTATTGAAGAGCAAACTTTTGCGGAATGGAATGAAGGTTTT
>JAKLEJ010000513.1 GCA_022711695.1 Verrucomicrobiota bacterium
GGGCGCGCAGTTCGAGCACGTGCAGCCGCCGTTGTCGTAGGGCGTGATGAACCAGCAGTCCAGGCCGATGCTCTTGAACGCGTCGAACTTCTCCTGGCAGAAGCCCAGCTCCATCTCGGGCACGCCTGGTTTGCTGGGGCAGAGTTCGTTGCCGAGGTTGTAGATGCGCGGGCCCATGCGCGTGTGATAGCCCGGGTGGCCCGCGGTCCGGTCGTCCGCGCGCAGTTCCCGCGGGCTGTTTTTGTAGCCGTCATTGCAGATGCAGCCCAGGCTGGCGTCCATGCCCAGGTCTTTGACGATCTTCAGCAGCGCTCGCAGCCGCTCGAGCATCGCCTGGGCCTTGGGATCGTCGATCCCGTTGAACTCCTCCATGCCAAACCACACGAGAACGCAGTTGACGCCCCACAGCGAGAGGTCCTCCACATACCGCGTCACTTCCTCGATGGGCGCCACCTGGTAGTAGTTCTGGAAATGCGTGGCCAGGTAGATGCCGCGCACCGGCATCCGGGGGGCCGAGACCCCGCGCCACGAGCTGGCAGTGAAGCCGCCGGCATAGGCCGAGGTGTGCAGGAACTGCCCCACTCCGTAGAGCAATCCGCGCGCGTCGGCGCCGGTGATGCGCACCACGCCAGGGCCGGCGTCGGCGATCCTGAACCCTTCCGGGGACGAGCCCGAACCGAGCATGAGTTCCACGGTCAACGGCGCGTCGGCCTCCCTGAGGACCCGCGCCTCGCAACGGCTTTCCACCTGGCGGGTGAAGACGCGCCCGATGTTTTCCACCACCGGGCCGGGCTGTGGCGGGAGGACCAATCGGAGCGATTTCACCGGGGCGCCCGGGGCTTGGACGGCGCTCGCCAGGGCCAGGAACAAAATCCACAGCCTCTTCATCGCCGGCTTGAGGGTGACCGACATTCGTTGCGGGGCGCCGCTTGTTGGGAGAGCGCGCTGCATGGCATTGGAGGGCTACCTAATGAGGCTTTCCAGGACTGCGGAAGCTTGCGGAGCGCTCAGCACGTTTTCGGCGGCCAGCAAGGCAGTGGCGCCTTTGATCGCCGCGGGTTTGTTTCGGACATTGCGTTGGGCCCACGCTTGCAAGAGCGCCACCTGATCGGCGCGGACAAATCGCCATTCGAACCCCTGGCGCTTGTCCCGGTCGAAGACATAGCGGTGCATCTTCCACCAGTTCACCAGCGCGGCGGCGCCCTCGGCCAGGCGCCGCGCGCAATCCTCCTCGTTCGAGGCCGGCTGGCTTGTGGCGGTCAGCAGGCCGATGCGGCTGGCCGCCTGGGCGGCCAGTATCTCGAGATAGCGCTGCGGCCCTCCCGGGATGCAGCCCGCGGCCTCGCTGGTCAGCCGCGCGCCTCGCAGCCGCCGGGGCAGGTCCTGCGGCAGGCGTTCGAGCGGCAGCGTGAGACATTGCCAGGCGGGGAGCAATAGGTCGGCGGGGCCGCCCAGGAACACGGCGAAATCGCGCAGCACCTCGTCGTCGCTGCGCTCCAGGCTGGCTGGATCCCACGCGCCGCGGGCAAACAGGTAGATGTTGGGCAGCACCATCACCGGCTGCTGGGCGTTGCCCATGACGCCGGCCGCCCGGGGCGCCAGCCGCAATTCCTCCTTGAGGATGCGGCGGATGGCGTCGAATTGCAGCACGGCCGCCGGCGGCGAGGGCTCGAACTCGATGGCTTCATAGCACAGCAGGGTGGAGCGCTCCAGGAGACCGAGTTCCTCGGCCAGGGCGACGTTTACGCGGCCGTTGGCGAAGCCGTGGGCGTGACTGCGGCCGGGGAGCATCTGCCAGGGCTCGGGCAACCGCTCTTTGAGCAGCGCCATCGCCGCCCTGGAAAACGGGGCGACCTCGCCCTGCCAAAGAGGCGCGGTCCGGCCCCAGCCGGCCCACAGCCACGGGATGACCATCTGGCGGGCCGGATCGGCGCCGTGCTGGTCCAGCGTGGCGCGGTCGGACGCGAACACGCGCAGAAGCTCCTCCGGCCTGGCCCCGGGATAGCCGCCGGGATCGCCGTCTATCGTCACGTAGGCGTCGGCGTTGTTGACCGTCTTGAGCATGGCCCGCCGATGGGCCAGGAACCGCTCGCGTTCGTCCGGCACGTCCAGGCGCACCGCCTGGTAAGTGCGGAACGGATTGCGCTCGGCAAAGGGCAGCGCCGCGATTTCCGGGGGTGAAATCAGGTTGGGCGTCAGGGTCAGCCAGCAGCGCAGGCCGGCGGCGCGGGCGTCGTCGATGATCCCGTGGACGTTCTTCAGAACGGCTGAATCCTCAGCGCTGATGGGGGAGGGGATGGCTTCGATCTGCGGCCAATACATCACTGTGTCGAAGCCCATTCTCCGGAGCAGTTCGAAGGCTTTGGCGAAGTCGGCCCGCGACCACGAATGGGGCGCAAACGGATGATCGAACGCCCAGCCGCAGTGAAAATAGAAACCCCGATGCTGGAACGCCGGCCGGCCGGGGAAGGGCGCTCGAAGGGACGTCGCAGGGCTGGAAGCAGTCCGGGCCGGCGGCGCAGCGGACGGCGCCCCGTTGACGGTTGCCGAGGCTGCGAAGCCGTTCGCCGCCGCTGCCGCTGACCCCAGCGCCAATGCCCAAGTCCACACAATCGTTTTGCCTGGCATAGACGAGTCCTCGCTTTCAGTAGTTCGCGACCACCGCCGCCTTGCCGGCGAAGCCATCGAGTTTGATGACCTCCTTGCCGGGATCGAAGGAGCTCCAGGCCTTGCCGTTCACAGTGGCGCTCTTGATCGGGGCCGCCTTGGGGTGACGGAGCCGCAGCCAGACGCTCCCGGGCGCTTTGCGGCCTGGCATTTCCATGGTGGCTGTGATCCTCCCGTGGTCGGCGTCCGACACGATCTCATACGCCAGGAGTCCAAAATGGGTTGGAGCACTTCGGACGGCAATCCGGCTGCCCTGAGCCAGCCAGGTCCGGGGTATGGCCCGCCCGATCCACAGGGTTTGCCCGTCCTCCATCACAAGCAGGTTGCGAAAGTTCTCCATGAACCAGCCCGCGGTGCCGTTATCCGGCGCGG
>JAKLEJ010000514.1 GCA_022711695.1 Verrucomicrobiota bacterium
GTTCCCGTGTTGGCCGGCAGAGGCGCGAGAACCGGCTCAGTCGGCCCGCGGCCGAACAAACAGGGAATGGCGGAAACTGAGACGGCTTTCGCGGCAGAACAGCAGCAGGCACGAGACCAGCGTCAGGAGGGCGTTCTCGACGATCTTGCGGCAGATGAACACCTCGCCGGTCCCGCAACCGCAGTCGAACTTGATCGCGCAAAAGGCGATGCCGCCCGCGTCGTGAATGGTCAAGGCGCGCCGGATGACCACGACGGTGAACGGAATCAGCATGGCCGCAAGCAGCAGGGCTGAGCCGCGCACCGCCACGCCCAGCACGAGCAACAGCCCGCAGAACACCTCGAACCAGGGCAGCACCGAGGCGATCAGGTTGAGCGCCAGGGGCCACTGCACCAGATCGTACTGGCGCACCAGTTTGAGGAAATCGACCGGGTCCAGCGCCTTGTTCAGGCCCATGTAGATGAAGAGCCCGCCGAGAATCCATCGCGCCAGAACCGGCCAGACTGCGGCCAGGCGGCGGCGCAACCCGCTTTCGCCGCCCGGACTCATCGAGGCCCCCCTTTCATTTGTCCGCTGCGGCGGGCGCCCAACTCGACGGGCAACCCGTTGGCGGCCCACTCCATCATGCCGCCGGTGTAAACCAGGAGCTTGGCCGCCGGCACCCCGGCATCGCGGAGCATGATCGCCGCGAAGAGGCTGTCCTCGCAATTGCCGCCGTTGCAGTAGATGACAATCTGTTCGGCGGTCTGGCTGGCGGCCAGCACGCCGGCCAGGTAATCGGCAGCCCGATAGTGGTAGAACTGGTAAGCCGCCGGCACATGCCCTTCCTGGTACTCGCGGTCCTCGCGCGCATCGACGAAAATGATCGCCTCCTGGGCAAAGCGGGGATCGCGGTAAAGCTCCACGACCCGGTTGCTGTCGCCGATCTGAAGTCCGTTCTCCTTGAGCCGGGCTTCGACCATGGCCGCGGTCAGAACGGCTGCCTGGTTTGTGCCCGTCGCATTGGTGGCGGCCGCGCCCGTTTGGACGCCTTGCGCCAGGTTCGTCTGGATCGGGGCCGGCGGCAGCGGCGCGGCGCCGCGGACGCCGGGAAAGTAGTTGCGGCCCAGAGCCAAACCGCGAGGCGAGAGCAAGTTGGCCATCAATCCAAGGAGAATTCCGGCCGCCAGGACCGCCACCGTTTCTCTGAGCACTCCTTTCATCGCGCGCGCCTTCGCATGTTCAACCCCGCGGCAGCAAAATGCCCGTCAGCCCGCTCTGGCCGGGTCAGTTGGGGGACGGCGGCATGGGAGCCGGCTTGACCGCGGGGCGAACCGAGTTGGTCAGGGGACGCCGAAACGCGGTGAGGTTGGTAGCCGCCAGGCGCGAGGACGTTTGCAGCGCGTTCGAAGCGGGAAGATTGGGCCGCGGCTGGACCACGGGCGCGGGCTGAACGCGCGGCATTTGCACCACCGGCACCTTGACCTGGGCGTATTGGGGATGGGTGGTCTTGAGGGTGAGCTCGCCGCGCGTGCCCTGGGGAATCTCGAAGCCCTGCGGGAAGGTGACCAGGAGATTGTAGATGCGCCCGGCTTGAATCTCCTGCAGTTGCACGGCGGCGCCCTGGAGATTCAAGGCCGGTTCGGAGACCACCACGTTGGTGGCGGAATTGTTCCGGATGGTCACCCCCAGGCGGGTGAGGTTGGGCATCGGCCCCGGCGGCAGATTGAGCTGGGAGGGCATCACCATGACCGGCGCCTGGACAATGGCGATGACGCTGATGGTGATGGTGGGCATGTTGGCAGCGGACGTCTTGATGTTGACGGCGCCCTGAACCGTGCCGGTGGGCAGCGGCGGCACGGTCGAGATGTGAACCTCGAACTCCTTGCCCGGGCGAACCGTCTTGATTTCGGCGCGGAAGGCGGAGTTGACCACCTCGGGCGTGGCCAGGTCCATGTTGGTTTCCAGGTTGTTGACGATGCGAACGACGCGGACCTCGTTCGTCCCGATGTCCGAGGAGAGGCTGAAATAGACGTACTGCGGATTGACATCGATCGGCTTCCAGACGTTGGCGTTGAGGTGAAGGACCGCCAGGGGCTGGTTGGTGGCCGTGCTGGAAACGGTCACGCTCTTGCTGACCGGCCCGGTGAAGTTGGCGCTGTTGAACACGATGGCGATGCTGCTGGTCTGGCCCGGCTGCACGGCGCGCTGCCAGTTCGAGGCCGTGGTGCACCCGCAGGAGGCCCGCACGTCCCGGATTTCCAGAACGGCGTTGCCCGTGTTCGTGAACAGGAAATCGTGCTTCACCACCTGGCCCGACGCCACTTTGCCGAAATTGCAGATGGGCTCGGCAAATTGAATCCGCGCAGCCGGTTTGGCCTCGGGGCCAGGCTGGCTCAGCGGCGCCGCCGCTGCCGGAGGAGGCGCCGCCGCCGGGGGAGGATCCAGGAGCATGGGCGGGTGAATGGCCGGAGCGGGGGCCTGCCCCCCTGCCCTGAAAGCCAGTCCCGCCAACAGACACACTCCCACCCATCGGGCAGCTCTACGCGCGCTTTGCATATTCGGCATCTCAGTATTGGGCTCCCGGCTGCTCCAGACGCTCCGCCCGGAACAACAAGTCGCTCGGTTAATCATTCAACCTCATTTTCAAGCCGAATGCAAATCGAATCCTTCCCCCGGATTTGCATTGCGCCGGCGGAGGCGGCAGCGCAGACTGCCTCCACACACAGCGCCATGAAATGGCCTTCCAGCAAGGCTGCGCTGGATCTGCGTCAGGGCAGACCCGGAGGGCAGGCTGTTGGCCGGCCCGGCGCTTCCACCCCTGCAACCCCGTTAACCCCGCCACCCTCATGAATGTCTATTCCATGAACCGCCGATCTTTTCTGGGAACCACGGCCGCCGGCGGCGCCTTGTGCGCCTCGGGAATGCTCGCGCCCTGGGCCTTCGCGGCCGGCCAGTCCGACTGGTCAAAACTGCCCAAGGCGAAGATCTACAAGATCTATGCCGGCAGGACAGGCGACTACTACCTGGCCCGCCCCACCGAGGAACTCGCCC
>JAKLEJ010000515.1 GCA_022711695.1 Verrucomicrobiota bacterium
CGTGGCTTCCGGGGAAGCGGGCGCTGCCCAGGGGGGTTCGTTCCAGCCAGGGCGTGAACGGGCCGTCGTCTGCGGACACAAACACATCGAAGAAGGCCAGGCCGCTGCCGCCCGCTTCGTCGCTTCCCGACCAGTTCACGGTGAATTGGGGATAGCTGGCTGGAGGCAGCGCGGCCACGGCGCTGGCGGGCGCGTTGGTGTCCGGCGCCGGCGGCAGGGCATAGCTCAGGGTGTAGCTCCCGGTGCTGTCGTAATCGAGCAGGTGGAGGAGGTTTTCCGCCACGGGCCGCTTGCCCAGGCCGATGAACGTGCGATCGGTGGTCCAGGCGTTGGTCTGCAGCGGCAGGGTCGCGCCGTCCGAACGCCGCACCTCGATCAGGCGCAGTTGGCCGTCCGAGGGTTCGGGCACGCGCAGGTAGGCCCATCCGGGGGGCAGGGCCGCGGAGAGGCGGACCACCCGGTTGGTGGGGGAGGGCGGCGTCTCGAGGACGGCCTGCTCCACGGCGGCGACCGCGTTGGTGGCGCCGTCGCTGAGGTAAAGCGTGTCGGGCAGGTCCTTCGGATCGGGCTGCTCGTTGACCAGGAAATCGGGCCGGCCATCCTCGAAGACGCCTCGGGCCTGCACCAGGCGGATCATCTCGTGGATGGTCACTTCTTCGAAGAGCGAGAGCTTGTTGTGGCCGAGGCTGTCGAGATGCTCGAAGGCGGCGCTGTAGTCGGTGAAGAGCCCCTGGAGGGAGGCGGTCAGCAGCCAGCGGCCGATGACGGACTGACCGGCCGGGATCGTTCCCAGGACCGCAGTCAACGACGGCGACAACGAGCGGCCCTCGACTTCCGTGCCGATGACCTTGAAATCGACCAGCAATCCTTTTTCGTTTTCGACGATCTGTGGTTGGGCGGAAGCGATGCGGACGTTGCGGGCCTCGCCGCGGCCGCGGTTCTGCACCATGACGGCCAGGTTGAACGGCAGGCTGGGCTCGATCCGGTCGGTGAACGGGTCGTCGGCATAGACGTCGCGCTGGTGGAAATACTTGACGAAGAGCCGGGGCGTGGGATGAACCGTGATGGGGACAGCCACCAGCGGAACCGCCACTCGCGCGGCGTCCTGAAAGTAGCGGAGGTAGCCGCTCACATAATAGACGATGGGCGTTTCGGGAGCGGCGGCGGAACTGGGAACAATCTGCCATGCGATGCGGGCGGTGCGGCCCGAGGCCAGGGCATTCGAGCCGCTGGTCGAGATCACGTTCTCCATCAGGGAAGGCAGCACGCCAAACAGCCCGGTCACGTTCCCGCCGGCCTCGTCCATCACGACGATGTCCGCCTCGAGTCCGTCCAGCACGAAGGCGGATTGGTTTTCCACCTCGAGGGTGGCGTTGAAGGCGTCGCGGGACACCACCGCCTGTTGGTCCAGTTGCAGGCGCACGCGGCCGCAGACGCCGCCGCTGCCGCCTTGTTCGACTTCCTGGCGCAGGACTTGCAGCGAGCGCTGGAGCCCGCCAAAACTGTTGGTGACGCCCTCGGCTTCGTTGGCGGCCAGGGCCTCGCGGCCCCGGGCCAGGGCGTTGGTGTAGGCGTCGCGCGCGATGAAATCCGCGCTTTGGCCGGCCGGGACGTCTCCGCGGTCCCAAATGCCGGCCGCCTGGTAATCCAGCGTGCGATTCCAGCGGTCCAGGAACCTGGTCATATTGGTTTCCGCAAGGCCATTGGGAAACGGCAGCGCCAGCAGTTCGGCGCGTTCGGCGGCTGAGATGCGCCGTCCGTCCTCGGTGGTCTCGGCGGTCCGCAGCCTCCAGGCGGTCAGCCACGAGCCGAGATTCGGACCCTGGTTGCCTTGGAACCATGCCGGGTCGCCGATCACCACCCGCAGCCCATCCATTTGCGCCAGCAGCCGCAGCGCCTGGGTTTCAACCAGGAAGAGGCTGGCTGGCGGCGCGCTCGAGGACTTGGCGCGCCGCGTCGATGCCATGGCGGCTGGGGGCGGCTTAGGCGATTCGTAGGCCTCGCCCGTGACCAGTCCCTTCAAGCCCGGCCCGCCGCAGATGCCCATGACGCCATCGACGCATTTCATCAGCGAAAACACCTCGTCCACAACCGTCACCACGCCGACCACGGCCACCGAGCAATCCATGCCGGCGCCGACGCAGTTCATGAGGCTGACATCGGTGGCGCAACTGAAGATGCTCTTCACGCAATCGTACCAGTTCTGGACGTCGTCCGAGACCAGGGACGACACGCAATCGCTCAGGGCCAGGATCAGCTCGAACATGCACGGGTCGCACAAGTTGGACATGCCCGTGTCGATGGTGGCGACATAGGAGAAATCGAGGCTGGTTGGAGAACCGCCGTCTCCTCCCAGCCAACCCAAGGGATCGAAGGGAAGGCCGGGCATCCCGCCGGAGTAGGGCGCCGACGGCTGGGTGACGAGGTCATAGATGTAGCGCACCCATTTGGGCGGCTGGGGCGGCGTGACGTCGCCGCCGGGCGGCAGGGTGAGGTCCACCGAGGGCAGCGGAATGCCGCAGTCCGGGTTGGCGTTGTAGAGGGCAATGGGGGAATTGTAGGTGTTGAAATAGACTCCGCAGATCAACTGGTAGAGCACTGAGGCGTTCAGGTTGCAGGTGTTCAAGTCGCCCGCCTCGCCTTTGCGCGCGCGTTTGGGGGAGGTCAAGGGGGCGGGCGGAGGCAGTTTGCGCACGGTGACGGGCACAGTGACGGAACTCATCGCCGGGATCTGACCGAGGTCCTCGGTGAGCGGCGTGACCTCCCAGAGCGCGTGCTTGTTGAAGAGGAAGCGGGCCGCATCGGCGGCCACCAGGCCGTGGTTCGAGATGGTGAAATTGACCTGCGAAACCTCCTGGGTGATCTGCCCCAGGTCCAGCGAAGCCGGTTCGACCACGATGACCGGCATGGGAACGTAGGTCTCGAACTGCGTCTCGAGCACGATGCGGGTGCGATCCTCGATCTCGGTGGGGACCACGCTCCAGGTGTAGCGAACCGCCTGGCGTGTCAGAAAAGCGTTGACCTCGTTGAG
>JAKLEJ010000516.1 GCA_022711695.1 Verrucomicrobiota bacterium
TGTTCCGCCGCCGGATTGACTCGCGTCATCGTCCCCGCGGCGTCGAGCACCACGATGGCGTCCATGGCGCCGTCGAGGAGGGCGGAGAGTTGCTCCTCGCGAGCTCGCACCTGTTGTTCGGTTCGCAGCCGGCGGCTCTCGGCGGCCGCCCGCGCCGCGAAGACTTCAAACAGCGAGACCAATCGCGGCTCGGCCGGCAAGGGTTTCGTGTCCAGAACCGAGAGGTGCCCCATCACCTCGCCGTGAATGTCGAGGAGGGGAACCCCCAGGTAGCTCACGGCGTGGAGCTTCACCACGTCGGGGTCGCCCGGAAACAGCTCGATCAACCGGTCGGGAATATGCACCAGCCGCTTGGATTCGACCACCGGGGCGCAGGCGGTTCCGGCAATCGCGTATTCGAAGCCCTCGACGAACTGCCCCTCCAGCCAGAACGCATGCGCGCGCAACCGGCCGGCCTCCGGCAAATACTCCGTCACCCACGCCCCCGCCGTGCCCATCGCTGCCGCCAAATTTCTCACCAGCGCGCGGAAGAACTCCACCCCCGTCTCCGACACCGTCCCCTGGACGACCAGTCGGAGCGCGTCCTCGGTCCCAACAGATGCTCGTGAGGACTTCACGCTGAGCCGGTTTCGGGTCTTCGTCCGGGGTGGCTTCGCCGACCATTCACCCTTCACTTTAGCCCGACTCTCAAGCCTGTCCAATAACAGCGCGCTTCGCCTGCATCCGCGCTGAGCTTGCCCATGCTCAGGGGCGCCGGCAATCGTCGCACGGCGGGCCGGGTCATGGCGCATGAATGCGGTCCTTCGGCGCAGTCTGCCTCCTTTTTCGAGACCAGCCCTCAACGGGGATAATTGGACGACAGGATCGCCCTTGCCCTCCCGGCACGGACCGATGCACAGGAGGGCTTGGGCGGCTGGGGCCAGCGCGTCCCCGTACATTAAGTGTCGCATATGCGACATTTAATGTACAACGAACGGAACTGCCGGATTGTGTAATCGCCAAGGTCCAAAAGGACATTCCAGGGCGGATTGCCGGGCGAAGAGGCATTGCGGCTCAACATTCCCTGTCCCACGTGGGACAGGGAATGTTGAGCGGCCTGTAGGCCGGGGGGAACGATTGGGAGAGGGGACGGTTTAGGGCGCCAGGTCCAGGCAGAGCAGCGTTTTGGCGTCGCGGAGATAGAGCCGGCCGTCGGCATAGGCTGGCGAGCACCACGTCACTCCGCAGGCTTGCGTTCGGCCGGCGGCCTGAAAACCGGCCGGGCTGGCAGCAAATAGCACCAGCTCTCCAGCGTCGTTGAGCATCAGGAGGGTCCCGCCGATGACGATGAACGAGGCGAAGGCCCGGTCGCCTGAGGCGCGGATCAGCCCCGCTTGGGACCACAGGAGCTTGCCTGTCCGGGCTTCGACACAATAGACGTTCTGCCGGGGGCCCACTCCGTAAACAAGGCCGCCCGCGGCCACAGGCGAGGAGAAGTTCGTCGCCGCTTCCTTGTTAGTCCACACCAGCTCGGCCTTGAAGGCCTCTCCCTCGCGGGTCACCTTCACCGCCATCAGCCCCAACTGGTAGGAGCCCACAATCACCAGATCGTCCGCCACCACGGGCGTGGTCACATGGCGGCCCAGGCGGGTGTTGAGCGGCAAACGCCACAGAAGAGATCCATTCCCCGCGTCCACCCCGATCAGCCCCAGCGCCGTGAAGGAAATCGCCTGCCGCACGCCGCCGAGGTTGGCGAGGACGGGGGCAGCGTTGCCGGCAGTGTCGTTCTGCGAGCGCCAGACCACTTCGCCGCTGGCCTTCCGCAGGCAGACCAGGCTGGCCCCTTTCAAGCCGCCCGCCTGGGCAATCAGGCGGTCTCCGTCCATCAGCGGCGCTCCCGTGTTGCCGTGCCGCGTCGCTCCCGCGGCGGGGCCCGTCTCGCCCATGAAGACGGCTTCGAAGTCCCGCACAAAATTCTTGCGCCACAGGACCGCGCCCGAGTTGGCGTCCAGACACTGGAGTTCGCCGCGACAGGATTGGACGAAGACGCGGGGGCCATCGACGACCGGAGTGCAGCGGGGGCCCTGGCCCCAATCGTCTTTGAACACCGCATCCAGCGGCGTTTGCCACAGTTCTTTCCCGGTGGCTGCCTCGATCGCGTGCGTCACCTCCTTGCCGCCCTGGAGGTCAAGGTAGAAGACCCGGCGGTCCGTCGGCGCGCCGGCAACCACCGGCGAGGCGAACCCCTCGCCGACGGGGATTTGCCAGCGGGGCTTGAGTTCGGCAGGCAAGCTGGCCGGAGCCCGATTGCCCGGGGCTGCGTGTCCATCACGGTTCGGGCCGCGCCATTGCGGCCAGTCCGTCGTCTGGCCTTGTACGGTCGCGGCCGCTACGATCAATGCCATCCAGGCTGCGATTGTCTTCATGGTTGTCATGCTGGAAATCGGTCCCCGCCGGTCTGGCGCCGCCGCGGCGCTATTCCACCTCCCACTCGTAAAGCCCCGAGGAGTAATTCGGGGGCAGTTGAACCTCCAGCCGCAACGCCTTCGTCGTCACAGGCTCGAAGCGAACCTCCACGGGATCGTTCTTGCGAATGGGGTACTCGCCGACGCCGGCGACCGGCTGCCAGGCGCCCGCTTCCGTGCGGTACAGCACGCGCCAGGACACCGGCAAGCGGCATTCGCCGGAGCCGGTGTCGTCGAACCAGGAGACCGTAACACGCTGGACACGCGCAGGCTCGGCAAGTTCATAGGCCACCCATTCGGCGGAGCCCTTGTGAGGCCAGAAATCGAAGTTTGGCGCGAATCCGTCGGTGGCGTTCCGCGGCAGAAGCTGGTCGTTCAGGCGGGCGGGGTCCATGCCGTTGCGATGAAAGGACGTGGCGATCCGGGCCCGGGACGCCAGGGTGGGACGGGGCGCGAGCCGGGCGTGCGCGGCGTCGCGCGGCACCCAGACAGTCATGGGGCTGAGGCCGCGGTTGGCCCACAGGGCGTAGGGAATGGCGACGAGGCTTGCGGGCCGGGTCACCGTGTCGCCGG
>JAKLEJ010000517.1 GCA_022711695.1 Verrucomicrobiota bacterium
TTCTTGCTCAGGTCCTTCGATCCGCAATGGGGACAAGCCGTGCCCTTCCAGCGGGTCGAGCGGACCAGGATTTCGCTGTCTTTCTTGCAGGCCGCACAATGGAACTCGTAAATTGGCATGGGCGTAGTATAGGAAGGAACCGGAAAAGCTCAAGCAAATAGAATAGGGTCTTACATGCATAATAAGCCGGTCTAAGTCGTGCGCGGATTGGGCTCATCGGCCGGAGCGCCAGGCGGGGGCCGCCCGCGGATTCAGCGCAGTTGCCAGCCGCCCCCCGTTCGCCTATCCTCGGCCATCCATTGCATGATGGGTGAGCAACATGGCGGATTCTCAAGCCCGGCCGGCGGGCGGGGGGTCCGTTCTTCAGCATGGTGACGGGCTCTGGTCCAGTCTTTGTCACCGGCGCCAGCGGCTTCATCGGCGGCAGGCTGGTGGCGGCGCTGACGGAGCAGGGGCGGCGCGTGCGCGCCCTGGTTCGTCCGACGAGCGATGTGTCGGGGATGGATGAGAGGCGCGTGGAATGGGCGCGGGGCGACATCCTGGACCCGGAGTCGCTGCGCCGGGGGATGGACGGCTGCGAGGAGGTGTTTCATCTGGCGGCATGCGCTCGCAACTGGGCGCCGCGGCGGGAGGCGTTCTTTCGCCAGAACCTGGAAGGAACGCGGAACGTGCTGGCAGCCGCGGAGGCGGCGGGGGTCCGGCGCATCGTTTGCACCTCGACCATTGTGACGTTTGGGCCCACGCTTCCCGGCGTGGTGGCCGACGAAACCACCCCCCGGAGCACGGGGCGCTTTTTCACCGAATACGAGGAGAGCAAGACCCAGGCGGAGCAGGAATGCCTGGCCTGGGCGCGCCGCGGGCTGCCGGTGACGATCGTGAATCCGACGCGGGTGTACGGGCCCGGGCGGCTCACGGAAGGCAACTCGGTCACGCTGATGATCGACCAGTACCGGCGGGGTCGCCTGCCCGTCCTGCTCAACCGCGGCCGCGACCGGGGCAACTACGTTCTCGTGGACGACCTGGTGAAAGGACACCTGCGGGCGATGGAACGGGGCCGGCCCGGGGAACGCTACATTCTCGGAGGCGAGAACGCCTCGCTCAAGGAGTTCTTTGCGCTGGTGGACGCGGCCCTCGGCGGCCGGCGGCGGCAGTTCAATCTTCCGCCGGCGCTGGCGATGGCCTTCGCCCGTTTCGAGCGATCGAAGGCCGAATGGCTGGGCATTCACCCGACGATCACTCCGGGCTGGGTGGAAACCTTCCTGGCGGACTGGGTGTATTCGAGCGCGAAAGCGCAGCGGGAACTGGGCTACCGGATCACGCCCCTGGCCGAAGGGCTGCGGCTCACCTGCGACTGGCTGCGGCGGCGCGCGGCGGGAGGCGCGACTCCATGAACAACCTGGCTTGCTCGCCCGCAACGCTGCTGGCCCCGGAAAACCGCAAGGCCACGGTGGTGCTGCTCCTGGCGCCCTTCCTTCTCACCACCTTCAAATACTACGGCTCGAAGGCGTTTTATCTGTCCCATTTGACGGGCGTCTTTGTGCTTTTCGAAGACGTCAGCGGGACGGCGGAGCTGTACCATTTCTTTTCGGCGTTCCTGCTGCTGGGAATCCTGCCCGCGCTGGTGGTCCGGTTTGGATTCAAGGAATCGCTGGGCGCCTACGGGGTCCAATGGGGCGACATGTCCTGCGGCTGGAAGGCGTTGCTGGCGATGCTGCCCCTGGCCGTTCTGGCCTCCTATCCCAGCTCGCAATCCCCCGCGTTCGTCGCCGAGTATCCGTTCGACAAGGGCGCGGGCAGGTCCGCCGGGGATTTCGCCAGCCATGCCGCGGCCTACATGCTCTACTACGCGGGTTGGGAGTTCTTCTTCAGGGGCTTCCTGCAGCACGGCCTGCGCGACCGCTTCGGCCCCTGGAACGCCATCCTGGTTCAAACCACCGCCTCCTGCCTGATTCACATCGGCAAGCCCGCGTCGGAAATCTACGGGTCGATTCTGGCCGGCCTGGTCTGGGGATACGTGGTTTTTCGGACGCGCTCGCTCTGGGCAGTGCTCGTGGTTCACTGGGCCCTTGGGGTGGCGCTGGATTATTTCATTTGCTTCCATGGCAGAGGCGGCTGACGCGAGCATCGATTCCCCCCGGGGCCGGTTGGGCTGGCTTTCGGCCACCGACGCCATCATTCTGGCCACCCTGGCCCTGTTCACGGCCCTGGCCCTGCTCTTTCCCGCCCGCGTCACCGGTTGGGCCGCGCTGGTGGGGAACAACCTGGCGGTGACGGTCGCTTACCTGCTTTTTGCCGCCCTGGCCCGCCGGGCCAGGCGAAAGCCGCTCAAGTTCCTTCTGCGCATGCTCCCGGTCACGCTCGCCTACGGCTATCTCTTCGTGGCCATGGACCGCCTCCAGTTGATCCTCCACGGCCGGTTTCTGGACGGGTTGATTCTGCGCTTCGAAGCGGCCGTGTTCGGCGTCCAGCCGGTGCTGTGGCTCGAGCAGTTCACCCGGCCGGCCGTCACCGAATGGATGATGTTCGCCTATGTCTTCTATTTCCCCATGTACCCGCTCCTCTGCGGCCTGATCTATTTCCGGCATGGCGAGGAACCCATGGAGAATTACTTCTTCACCCTCGGCCTGACGAACATCCTGTGCGACATCGGCTTCATTCTGCTGCCGGTGGCCGGGCCGCTCACGGCCATTCCCGGGCAATTCACCGTGCCCTTGCGCGGCGGTCTATTCACCTGGCTGGGCGAGCTCATTCGCTCCGACCTGCAGTTCCCGGGAGGCAGCCTGCCCAGCCCGCACTGCGCCGCCGCCACCGTCATGTGGGTGATGGCCTGGCGCCACTGCCGGCCGGTCTTCTGGATGCTGCTGCCGGTGGTTCTTTCGCTCTACGTCTCGACGTTCTTCTGCCGCTACCACTACCTGAGCGACGCGGTGGCGGGCATCGCCACGGCCGGCGCGGCCGTCTTCCTGGCCCCCCGCCTGCTCAACGGCTGGACCCGCTGGCGGGCGAGTTC
>JAKLEJ010000518.1 GCA_022711695.1 Verrucomicrobiota bacterium
CGAAGACGTTCCACCTGGCGCTGGAGGCGCGCAGCCGCTTGATCCTGATGAATGGCGACCTGCTGCGGTTCCAGCTTTCCAAGGACGACCAGGGCCTCCGCGAGAACTTCCTGCGTCAGGCCGACCAGTTGACAGATTTCATCCGGGACGGCATTCCCCGGCTGGCCACCGAGGAGGAGCGCCGCCTGGCCGGCCGCCTGGAGGGCGCCGTCAACGCCTATCTGACCAATGCGTATCCGCTGCTGGATCGCCAGGTGAAGGCGGTGCGGCGCGACACCGCGGCGGCGCTGCACCAGGAGATCGCCCGCTTGGCCCAGCCGCCCATCGAGGCTTGTGAAGAGTTGGCGCAAGCCCAGCACCGCTCCTGGGCCGGCCTGGTGGCGGAGACGCGTCGGGTCCTGGGCGCCCTGGAGCGGCTGCTTCAGGCCTCGATTCTCATGCACGTGGCCCTGGCTTTGTGCCTGGTTCTGTTGATCTACCGCGCGCTGGTGGCCCCGCTGAGGCAGGAGTTGGACCAGACGCGCGTCGTCATGGAACGGCAGCAGAAACTCGCGGCGCTCGGGACCCTGGCGGCGGGAGTAGCCCATGAGCTGCGCAATCCGTTAACCGCGATCAAGTTTCGTCTCTTCAGCCTGAGGCAATCCATGGCGGGGGCCCTGGCGGCCAACGAGGACGTGCGCGTGATCGACGACGAGATCAACCGTCTGGAGCGGATCGTGCGGGACTTTCTGCAATTCGCCCGTCCCTCCGAACCCCAGTGTGAGGTCGTGAGCGCGGGCCGCCTGCTGGAGAAGACCCGGAATTTGTTGCAGCCGGAACTGGCGCGGCGCTCGATCCAGTTGACCCTGGAGGAGACGGACTTCGCCGAAGTGCGCGCGGATCCGCACCAGGTGGACCAGGTGCTCATCAACCTGGTGCAAAACGCGGCCGACAGCATCCAGGGCCCGGGCCGGATCACGCTGCGGGCCCGGCAGACCACCGCGCGGTTCGGGGGGCATTCGGCGGCGGCGGTGGTGCTCGAGATCGAGGACACCGGCAAGGGCATCCCGCCCGAGGTCGAGCCGCGGATGTTCGATCCGTTCTACTCGACCAAGGAGGGCGGCACCGGCCTGGGTCTGCCGACGGCGGCGCAGATTGTTGAAAAACACGGCGGTCTGATCCAGTATCAAACCCAGCCGGGCAAAGGCACCCGTTTCCAGGTGCTGCTGCCCCGGTGTGAAGCCAATGCCGGCAAGAATCCTGCTCATTGAAGACGACGCCAGCCTGGCGGGCTCGCTCCAGAAAGTGCTCTGCTCGGAAGGCTACGCCGTCGAGGTGTGCGCGCGGGGCGACGACGGGCTCCGGCGCGGTTTGACCGAGCCGTGCGCCCTGGTCCTGACCGACCTCAAGCTGCCCGGCTGCGATGGGCTGGAGGTTGTTTCCAGGCTGCACGCCGCCCGACCCCTGCTGCCGATCCTGATGATGACGGCGCACGGCACCACGGACATCGCCATCGAGGCCACCAAGCGCGGCGCTTACGATTACCTGGTAAAACCCTTCGAAGCCGAGCAACTCCTGGATCTGATCGCCTCCGCCTTGGAACAATCGCAAGCCCTGTCCGAGCCGGTCGAGATGGGGCCGGGCTGGCCAGCCCGCTCGGCCATCGTCGGAAACAGCCGGCCGATGCAGGAGATCTACAAGCAGATCGGGCGCGTCGCGGCCACTCCGGTCACGGTGCTGATCCGGGGCGAAACCGGCACGGGCAAGGAGCTGGTGGCCCGCGCGCTTTGCCAGCACAGCGACCGGGCGGCCAAGCCCTTCATCGCGGTCAACTGCGCCGCCATTCCCGAGACCCTGCTCGAGAGCGAACTCTTCGGCCACGAGCGCGGGGCCTTTACCGGCGCGCACACCCGGCGGATCGGCCGATTCGAGCAGGCGGCCGGCGGCACGCTGTTCCTCGACGAGATCGGAGACCTGTCCCCATCCACGCAATCCAAGCTCCTGCGGGTCCTGCAGGAGCGCTGCATCCAGCGCCTGGGCGGCGATGAGGTGATCCAGGTGGATGTCCGCCTGCTGGCGGCCACGCATCGCGACCTGGAGGCCGCCATCGCGGAAAAGGAGTTCCGCGAGGATCTCTTCTATCGCTTGAGCGTCGTCACCCTCCGGCTGCCCGCGCTGCGGGAGCGCGCCGAGGACATCCCGGAGCTGGTGCGGTTCTTCGTTCGGCGGCATGCCGCCGAACTGGGCGTGGAATCTCCCTCGATCCAGGCCGACGCGCTGGCCTGGCTCCAGACGCAGCCCTGGCCGGGGAACGTGCGCGAGCTCGAGAACGTGGTGCGGCAGGCGCTGCTGGCGGCGCGGCCTTTCCCGGTGGGGGTCGAGCACGTGCAGCAGGCCAGCGCCAACAGCCGCCGCCCGGCGCCCGCGCCCGCCCAGTCGCACGCCGCCTACATCGCCGACCTTCTCGGCCGGGTGCAGCGGGGCGAGGAGCAGGACGCGTTCAGCCGCATGGTCGCCGACCTCGAGCCCGAGCTCTACGCCCAGGCCATCGCCCTGGCGCAGGGCAACCAGGCCAGGGCGGCGCGCTGGCTGGGAGTCACCCGGCTCAAGATGAGGGAGAAGCTGACCCAATATGGCCTGCACCCCGCTCAGGACAAGCCGCCGTCGTGATCCCCGATTGCGCAGGCCACGGGTCCTGGCGGGTCCGCCTCGGGCGTCTGCGAACGCACCGAGGAATGCCGGCGCGCGCTGCTGCGCGGATTTGCCTGGCCCGATTCCGGGCCGAGTCCAGGGCAGCCCGGGTCAGTTCGCGCTTCATTTTTTGCCGGGATGGTGTCTATTAGCGGACGAATAAACTATGAGTTTTGCCAGACAGTTTCTCGACGAGGTTCAACAAGTGACCGCGCAGCTCAAGCCGGAGGCCATCGAGGCGGTGGTCGAGTCGTTGGCGCAGGTGCGCGAGCGCGGCGGCCGGCTCTTCATTTTGGGCGTGGGCGGCAGCGCCGCCAACGCCTCGCACGCGGTGAACGAT
>JAKLEJ010000519.1 GCA_022711695.1 Verrucomicrobiota bacterium
GGCGGCAGCGGGCAGCCCTGGCCCGGGCGCTCGCGCTGCGGCCCGAGATCCTCCTGTTGGACAATCCCACCGCCGGGATGGACGCCTGCCACGGCCGCTGGTGGACCGAGTTTCTCGATCGGCTCAACCAGGGTCATCCGCTGCTGGAGGGCCGGGCGCTGACGGTGGTGGCGGCCACCAACGATTTTCGCCCCTGGCTCGGTCCCAACCGCCGCTATGCGATGCTCGAAGAGCGCCGGCTGGCGATCCTGCCCGGGCTGCCCGCCCTGGGCCGCCAGGAGACCTCCCCGCTGATGCGCGAACTCCTGGCCGAAACCGATTTCCCCTCTTAGCCATGCCTGTTCAAGATCTCACTCCTCAACTGCGCACCCGGCTCAACCGGCTGGAGAAACTGGTGGGCGTTTTCGTCACCACGGCCGCCCTGCTGCTGCTGGCCGGGCTGGCCTACTACACCTACCATACCGCCAATCGCAAGGGGTGGTTCGTCACCAAGGCCCCCTATTTCGTCTATCTGCGCGGCGGGGCCGGTTTGAAGGTGGGAGACACCGTGCGGCTGATGGGGTTTCCCGCCGGGGAAATCACCGAGATCACCGCGGCCCCGCCCTTCACCTACGACGACGAAGGCAACATGCTGGACGTGTACGTGAAGTTCGTCGTCCATGACCCGTTCTACGGCTACATCTGGAGCGATTCGACGGTGAAAGTGAAGTCCGCCGGGCTGCTGGGAGACCGGTTTCTGGAAGTCACCAAGGGCGGCTCCTCGGGCACGACCAACAAGCTCTTCGCCACCTACCAATACAAGCAAACCCAGCCCCATGAGCTCACCCACATTCTCATCCGCCCCACCCGGAGCAACCCGATCCCCGGCGGCGTCTATTCCAACTATCACAAGGGCGATGTCTATTGGCTGACGGCGGACGAGCCGCCGGAGCTGTCGTCGCAGATGGACGCGATGCTGCGCACCGCCAAGGATTCGCTGCCCGCCTTCCTGGATCTGACCAATCAGTTGGGCCGCATCCTGAACAACGCCAACACCGCCGTGACCCACCTGGACGATCTGCTGGTGGGCTCGAAACCGGTCGTCACGAACATGAGCGCGGCCGTGGCCAATCTCACGGCCCTCAGCGGCTACCTGCGGGAGACCGAAGGCGCGCTGGGCCAGATGCTGCTGCCGACCAATCTGCAGCGGGAACTCCTGCTGCTGCTGCCCAACGTCAACGGGGCCGTCACCAACGTCAACACCAACCTCGTCACGTTGGTGAACGGCCTCAACGCCAGCCTGGAGAACCTGGCCGCCATCACCAGCAATCTCAACGCCCAGGTGCAGGTCAACACCAACATCCTGAGCGAGATCTCCAGCGCCATCGTGCACACCGACGACCTCATCCAGGGCCTCAAGCGGCACTGGCTGCTGCGCTCGGCCTTCAAAACCAAACCCAGCGAACCCGCCCGGACCAACGCCGCGCCGCCGCCCCCGGCTCTCTCCCCCAAAGCGGCAAGCTGGCGTTAGGGCCTGGTCGGTGTCAAACTGCGTCCGGGTTCATATCTGAGCGTTGAAAGCATTAATCGAGACCACCAATAAGCGGCCGGAACGGGTTTTCCTGATCGGGCTGGAACTGAAATCACGCTCCTCGTGGGAGGTGCGCGAATCGATGGAGGAACTGGGAGGCCTGACCCAGGCGGCTGGCGGGGACGTCATTGGCAACGGCACCCAGCGCCTGGAGAGCCCGGTCGCCGCCACCTTCATCGGGTCCGGCAAGGCCGATGAGTTTGCCCAGACCTGCCGCAAGCAGGAGGTGGACACCGTCATTTTCGACGACGATCTAAGCCCGGCCCAGAGCCGCAACCTCGAGGCGGTCTTCAACTGCAAGGTCCTGGACCGCACCGCGCTCATCCTGGATATCTTTGCCCGGCGCGCGCGCACGCGGGAGGGCAAACTACAGGTGGAGCTGGCGCAGCTCCAGCATCTGCTGCCCCGGCTGACGCGGTTCTGGGGCCACCTGTCGCGGCAGAAGGGCGGCATCGGGATGCGCGGGGACGGGGAAACCCAGCTCGAGACCGACCGCCGCCGGGTGCAGGACCGCATCGCCCGCATCGCCCGGGAGTTGGAGGAGGTCCGCAGGCAGCGCCAGACCCAGCGGCAGGGCCGACGCCGGTCGCAATGGCCCCTGGCCTCGATTGTCGGCTACACCAACGCCGGCAAATCCACGCTGCTGAACACGCTCACGGGCGCCTGCGTGCTGGCGGAGGATCGGCTCTTCGCCACGCTCGATCCCACCACGCGGCGGCTTCGCCTGCCCACCAACCAGAACGTGCTCCTGAGCGACACGGTCGGGTTCATTCGCAAGCTGCCTCACACCCTGGTCGAATCCTTCAAGGCCACTCTCGAAGAGGTCGTCGAAGCCGAACTGCTCATCCATGTGGCCGACGTCAGCCACCCCCAGGTCGGCGAGCAAATCGCCGCGGTGAACTCGGTGCTAAGCGAGATCGGCGCCGCCGACAAGCCCACGCTCATGGTCTTCAACAAGACCGACCGGCACGGCGGCCGCGAGTTGCTGGCCCAGTGCCTGGACCGTTTCCCGTCGGGGGTGGGCCTCTCCGCCAAGACCGGCGAGGGCCTCGAGGCGCTGCTGGCCGAGCTGGGCGCGATGCTGCGGCCGGTGCGCGAACTGGCGGCCCTGTCCATCCCGCATCATGAAACGGCGGCAATCGCCCGGCTGCACGCGGTCGCCCAGGTGCTGGACCGCGACTACAGCGGCGCCGCCGCCCGGTTCACCGCGCGGATTCCGCCCCACCTGCTCGGCGAGTTCGAGAGCTTCATCGAGAAGGACGGGCGTTGAGAAGCGCATGAGCCGCGAGCGAATCGATTCCTGGTGCGAGCGGGGCATCGTCTGGCTGGCGCTGCTGCTGCTCTGGGTCGGCCCCGTGGGGTTTGGGGCGGCGCGGATGCCCGAGTTCCTGATCGTGCAGGGGTTGGGCGCACTGGCCCTCCTGCTGTGGCTGCTG
>JAKLEJ010000052.1 GCA_022711695.1 Verrucomicrobiota bacterium
GAGGCCATCGACGTGATGGACGAAGCCGGAGCGCGCGCCCGCATCAACTCCATGACCCGGCCGCCGGAGGTCAAGGACATGGAGACGGAGATCGAGCAGATCAAGACCGCCAAGGAAAAGGCGATCAAGGAGCAAAACTACGAGGTGGCCGCGCAGATGCGCGACAAGGAGAAGCAGGCCAAGGACAAGATCGAGGCCGTGCTGAGCGCCTGGAAAGCCAGCCGCGAGGAAAAACGGGTCCGGGTGGACGAGGATGACATCCTCCAGGTGGTGTCGAAGTGGACCGGCATCCCGCTCCAGCGCATGGAGCAGGGCGAAGCCCAGCGCCTGCTGCGCCTGGAACAGGAGATGTCCGCGGTGGTGGTGGGGCAGAACGAGGCCGTCTCGGCCCTGTGCAAAGCGCTGCGCCGCTCGCGGGCGGACCTCAAGGATCCCAAGCGGCCCATCGGCACGTTTGCGCTGCTGGGGCCGACCGGGGTGGGCAAGACGCTCCTGGCCAAGACCCTGGCCGAATGCATGTTTGGCGACGCCAAGGCGCTCATTCAGCTCGACATGTCCGAGTACATGGAGCGCCACAATGCCTCGCGCATGATCGGATCGCCCCCCGGCTATGTGGGCTACGAAGACGGCGGCCAGCTCACCGAGCAAGTGCGCCGCAAGCCCTACTCGGTCATTCTGTTCGACGAGGTCGAGAAGGCCCATCCCGACGTCATGAACATGCTCCTGCAGATCCTGGAGGAGGGCAAGCTCACCGACAACGTCGGGCGGGTCGTCAACTTCCGCAACACCGTCGTGCTGATGACCTCGAACGTGGGCGCGGAGACCATCAAGAAGGGCGTGTCGATGGGCTTCGCTCCCATGAACGACGAATCCAGCTACGAGAAGATGCGGGACCGCATCCTGGAGGAGGCCAAACGCGTCTTCCGGCCGGAGTTCCTGAACCGGCTGGACGATGTGATCGTCTTCCGCTCGCTGAACAAGAAGGACCTGATCGAGATCCTGGATCTCGAGATTCGCAAGGTGACCGGTCGGCTCAAGGCGCGGCATCTGACCCTCGATCTGGACGCCCCCGCCAAGGACTTCCTGGTGGAAAAAGGCTACGACCCGCAATACGGCGCGCGGCCGATGCGGCGGGCGGTGGAGCGCTACCTCGAGGATCCGCTGGCGGAGGAGCTGCTCAAAGGCAGCCTGCGCGACAACGAGCCGGTGCAGGCGAGCTTGAAGGACGGCAAGCTGGTCTTCAGCCAGAAGACCCTCGAGCCGCAAGCCGGGGCCATCCCGAGCTGAGCCTGGCTCTTTCAGACAGGCGGGGGCGCGGCGCGCTCCCGCCTGTGTCCTTTTCCGGCCATCCCGAAAATGCCGCAATGCCGGGTTGACAGCCCCGCGCGATTCCGGTAGCTCAACGCAAAACAATGTCCAGAGCCACGTCATCTGCGCCTATGAAACTCACACGAACCCCTTGCATGCCGACCCTTCTTTGCAGCCTGGCCTTGCTGCTGCCCCGCCCGGCGTCTTTCGCCGAGGATTGGCCGCAGTGGCGCGGCCCCAATCGCGACGGCCTTTCCAAGGAAACCGGCTGGCTGGCGGCCTGGCCGGCCGAAGGCCCCAAGAAACTCTGGGAAGGCAGCGTGGGGATCGGCTACTCCTCGTTCGCGGTGAGCAAGGGCCGCCTCTACACCCTGGGGAACATTGCCGACAAGGACAACGTGTTCTGCTTCGACGCCGAGACCGGCAAGCTCAAGTGGAAACACGAGTATCCCTGCCTGGCGAAGGATCCGAACGGCTACCACGGGACCCGCTGCACCCCCACGGTGGATGGGGAATTTGTCTATACCCTGAGCCGTCACGGAGACTTCTTCTGCCTGGACTCGGCCAACGGCAGCGTGAAGTGGGCCAAGAACTTCAAGCGCGAGTTTGGCGGCGAACCGCCGCGGTGGGGTTTCTCGGGCTCGCCCTGGATCGAGAAGGACTGGGTCGTGACCGAGACCGGGAGCACCAACGGGGCCTCGGTGGCCGCTTTCAACAAGCTGACGGGCGAGGTGGTGTGGAAGGCCGGCGCCGACCCGGCCGGCTACGCCTCGATCGTCGCGTTCGACCTGAACGGCGAGCGCTGCTTCCTCCAATTCAGCAAGGACCACCTCGTCTGCCGCAAGATGAAAAACGGCGCCGAACTGTGGCGCAAGCTGTGGAAGACCAATTACGGCGTCAACGCCGCCACACCCATCGTGTCGGGCGATGAGGTCTTCATCTCGAGCGGCTACGGCTACGGCTGCGCCCTCCTGAAAGTGTCGGCCGCCGGCGCCGAGGAAGTGTGGCGCAACACCGCCATGCGAAACCACGTCAACAGTTGCGTGCTGCTGGATGGCTTCCTCTACGGGTACGACGAAAGCGAGCTCAAGTGCATCGAGTGGAAGAGCGGCGAGGTCAAGTGGGCGAGCAAGAACTACGGCAAGGGCGCGCTGATGTACGCCGATGGCAAGCTGATCCTCTACGGACAGTCGGGCAAGCTGGGCCTGGCGGAAGCCTCGCCCGAGGCCTTCAAGGAGCTTTGCAGTTTCCAAGCCCTCACGGGCAAGGACACCTGGGCCAACCCCGTCCTGGCCAACGGCCGGATTTACGTCCGGAGCCTCGAGAAGATGTTGGCCCTGGACGTGAGGAAGTGAGGCGACCTCCCCCGCGTGGGCGGCAGGGCTCGCGCCCAGACGACAGCCGGGGCGGCGAACCGCCAGGCCCGTTGGCCGTCCGTCCGGGCCGTTTCCGGCAGCGGGTGAGAGTGTCCATGTCGATCGTCGCACCGTCTCCGCCATGAAATACCGCTGGTCGCTCGCCCCGGCCCAGCCGGCGCTGGCGGATCATCTTTCCAGGCAGCTCGGCGTTTCGTCGCTGCTGGCGCAATGCCTGCTCAACCGCGGGCTGAGCGAGCTGGAGGGAATCCGCCGATTTCTCGAGCCCCGGCTCAAACACCTCTCGGATCCGTTCCTTCTCCCGGACATGGCGGCGGCGGTGGAGCGCCTTTCAGCGGCCCGCAACCGGGCCGAGAAAGTGGTCATCTTCGGGGACTACGACGTGGACGGCGTGACCGCGACCGCGTTGCTGACCGAGGTTCTGGGCGCGCTGGGGTGGCGGATCGAGCATTACCTGCCGCACCGCATGGATGAAGGCTACGGCCTGAGCCGGAGCGCGGTGGAAACGTGTGTGAAGCAGCTCCGCCCCGGCTTGCTGCTGGCCGTGGACTGCGGCTCGACGGCCGTCGAGAGCATCGCCTGGATTGGCCGGCAGGGGATCGATTCGATTGTGCTCGATCATCATCAGGTCTCCTCCCCCGCCCCCGAAGCGGTGGCGCTGGTGAACCCGCATCGTCGGCGCGGGCCGGACGCCTCGGGGGAATCGCCTCCGGCGGACGCCCTGGGTCTATGCTCGGCCGGGCTGGCCTTCAAACTGGCGCACGCGGTGGTCAAAGCCGGGCGTCAGTCGGGCCTGCCCGGGGCCGAGACCTTCGATCTCAGGCCCTGCCTGGACCTGGTGGCCCTGGGCACCATCGCCGACCTGGTCCCTTTGACGGGCGAAAACCGCATTCTGGTGTCGGCCGGGCTGGAGCGCTTGAACGCCACCCACCGGCCCGGATTGCAGGCGCTCCGGCAGGTGGCGGGCATCCCGGGCCGGATCGGCGGCTATGAAGTCGGCTACCAGCTCGCTCCGCGCCTCAACGCCGCGGGCCGTCTCGAAACCGCGGGCGAAGCCCTCCGCCTGGTGCTGGCCCGCGCCCCGGCCGAGGCCGAACCGCTGGCTCGCAGCCTCGACGCCCGCAACCGCGAGCGACAGCAGATCGAGCGCGGCATCGTCGAGGAGGTCATCGCCTTGGTCCGCGCCCGCTTCAACCCGCAGGAGGATTATGTCATTGTCGAGGGCCGCGAGTCCTGGCACATCGGCGTGGTGGGCATCGTCGCCTCCCGGGTGCTGCACGAGTTTCACCGGCCCGCGATCGTCCTGGGCGGCGAGGGCGCCGAGTGGCGCGGCTCGGGGCGGAGCATCGACGGCTTCGACCTGGCCGCCGCGCTCGAGGCTTGCCATGACCTGCTCTCCCGCCATGGCGGCCATGCCATGGCCGCGGGATTGTCCGTTGCCCCGGAGAATGTTCCCGCGCTGCGCGCCCGGCTCAACGACCTGGCCCGTCGTTGTCTCCGGGCGGAGCAGCTTCAACCGGCGCTGCGGTTGGACGCCGAAATCGCCGCCCGCGACCTGAGCCTGCAGCGCCTGGAAGAACTCGACCGCCTCCAGCAGACGGGCATCGGCAATCCTGCGGTTCATCTTGTGCTCCGCAACGCCTCGCATCAGCGCCCGCTCCAGCGCATGGGGGCCGACCGGCGTCATGCCCGGCTCTGGATCACCGACGGCGCGGCGGTCTGCGAAGCCGTCATCTGGGGCGTCGGAGACGGCCCCCTGCCGGTGGGGCGTTTCGATCTCGCCTTCCAGCCCCAGATCAACGAATTCGAGGGGGTCAGGCGCGTCCAGCTCAAGGTGCTGGACTGGCGACCGGCCGAGCCGGCTCGCTGACACCTCCGTCCGCCGGCTCAGGGTTTCCGGGCGATCAAGGCCTCGAGAAACAGCCGCGCCTTCCTGGCCTCGGCGGTCACCTGGGCGGCATCGCCGCGGTCGAGACATTCCACCACCAGCGGGCCGGCGCGGAAGCCGCCCTGGCGCAGGCGCGCGAACACCTCGCGGAACCGCACCCGCCCCGTGCCCGGGGTCACCGCCACTTCCTTGGGCGGCTTGAAATCCTTCACGCTCATCCCCGCCACCAGGCCATCGACCGTGGCGGCATCGTCCACCGGGTCCAGCTTGCCATCGGAATAATAGAAAATATTGCCGGGATCGTACCACAGCCGGAAGTTGCGATGGCCCACTTTCTCGATGATCTGACGGCATTGGACACCGGTGGCGTTCTGGCCGCCGTGCGGTTTGACGCTCAGCCCCACTGCTTTGGCCTCGGCATACGCGCAGCATTCGGCGACCGCCTTGTAGTAAGGCTCGAAGAGCTTCGGATCGCTGGTCCCGCCCAGCAGGAGGTTCGGGCATCGGCACAGCGCCGAATGGTCCACCAGGCGCTTCAGGCCGGCGATGCCGGCTTCGATCGACTTGGCCGCGGGAAAATCGCCGCCGTAAATGGAGAGGATCTTCAGCCCGCGTTGCTCGGCGGCCGCGGCGATGGCCGTCACCTCGTCGGGCGTCGAATCCACGTTGATCACGACCCAGGATTTGCCCTTGGCGGTCATGATCCCCGCGTATTTGTAGCCGGCCTCGGCAATGCCATCGAGGGCGATCCGGTACTCATGCTGGTCCCAGGGACGAGTGTAGCATCCGATCGGGTAGGCGGCGGGTTCGGCGGCCGCGGCCGCGTTTGCGGAGGCGCCGGCTGCGGCCAGCGCCGCCATGGACTTGAGGAACTCGCGTCGATTCAGGGTGGCGTTCATGGGTCTTCTCCGGGCGGGGTTCAGGCCATCCACTTGTCATGTTCGGCGCGCCCCTGCATGGCCGTGGGGTAGCGGCCGTCGGGACCGGGCTTGACGGGCGGCTCGACGTCCCAACCATATCGGGGCAGCGCAAACGAGCGTTTCGAGTTCATCACGTCCTCCCAGGTGAGAATCTGGCCCGAGTAGCAGGCCATCTGGGCGGCGATGCCCAGCGCGCTGCTCAGACACATGTAGGCGCCATTGTCGATCGGGCGGCCGGCGCGGATCGAGGCGAAGAGCTCGGCATGCTCGACCTCGTACATGTTCTGGCGCGGCTGCTCGTAGCGCCAGTTGACGGCGCCTTCGATGCGGTAGTTGAGCAAATCGCAGCGGCCGCGCGTACCCAGGATGAAATCCGAGGTATTGTTGTAGCACTCGGATTGATCGCGGGTGAACCCGAACACCCGGACGCCGTTCTCGTATTCGAACACCACGGCCTGGTGGTCGAACTGGTCTCCAAAGCGGGGGTCGAGCGCGGTCTGGCGGCCGCCCATGCCCCAGAGACGCCGGGGCGGCTTGTCCCCCAGCGCCCACGAGGCCTTGTCCAGGCTGTGGACCAGTTGCTGGGCGGTCTGGTCGCCGGACAGCCAGTTGAAGTGATACCAGTTCCACATCTGGTACTCGATCTCGCTTTGCCCGGCGCGCCGCTCGCGCACAATATAGGGCTGGCCCACGTAGGTCTCCTGAATGGCCACGATCTCGCCAATGGCCCCGTCGCGGACCCGCTTCATGGTCTCGCGCACGCCAGGGTCGTAGCGCCAGCAAAGGCCGGACACCAGGCTCAGCTTTTTGGATCGAGCCGCCTCGCTGGCCGCCATCGAGACCTTCAGCCCCGGGATGTCGATGCCGTGCGGCTTCTCGCAGAACACGTGTTTGCCGGCGTCCACCGCGGCGCGGAGAATCTCGGGGATAAAATGCGACGCGGGCGCGATCAGCACCACATCCACGCCGCAGCCCAGCAGCCCGCGGTAAGCGTCAAAGCCGGTGAAACAGCGCGTGTCCGCAAAATCGACCTGCTCGGGGCGGGCGGCCTGGAGCCGTTGGCGGCTGGCATCCAGGCGCTCCTTGAAGAGATCCGCCAGCGCCACCAGGCGAACGTCCGGCCCCGCCTTCATGGCATTGAGGGCGGCCTCGGTTCCGCGGCCGCCGCAGCCGATCAAGCCCACGCGGATTTGGCCGCTTCCGGCGGCGTGGACGCTTCGCTCCAGCGAGAGCGCGCCCAAGGCGGCAGCCCCCGCCAGACTCGAGGTCGTCTTGAGGAATTGCTTTCGCGTCAGCGGTTGTTCCGGCCAGAGAGGGAGTTTGCTTTGCATGGCGGCATTATCCACACTCCCGCCCCCGAGCCAAGATCCGAATCTGACATCGGAGCGCAAGACGGCCAGCAAATCAGGCGGCCTCAGGCGGGCAGCCCAAGGCTGAGCCGCACTTCACGGCGAATGGCCTTGGCCTGCTCCAGAGCGCGGCGACCGTGCGTCCTTCCTGCGTTGTGGCCCGGATAGCGGAAGTCCACCGCGTAATCGGTGAGCATCTGAGCCGCAGGGCGGAATGCAGCCCAGAGCGGTTCCACGCCGAGCAGTTGATTCAAGAGAATGTCAAGGTCGTGCGTCCGGAGAACGGCAAGACCCGCCTCTTCCATCCTGGCCTTGAGATACTTCTCCGCGCATTGTTGGGCGTGAAAGCAGACACCGCTCCATAGCGGCCGCTTGCGGCGACGCGACAAATCCACAGCAGCGAGGTAATCCTCCTCCGCCTTGGCCACCCACTCACGCGTGATGGGCTTCATACACGACCTTGCCGCGCGTCATCACTTCAGTGATGAAGGAGTCGCCCCAACTCAGGCGACGCTTCACGTCTTCCGGCGAGCGCACCAAGATATCAACGGGAAAGCCGGCGGAGATGCGGCGGCGAATTGCCAGAGAGGGGCGAGCGCCGCGCTTCTTCACCGGCATGACGACCATGACATCTACGTCGGAGTCTGGGGAAGGCGCTCCGTAGGCGTACGATCCGAACACGACGATGCGCTGCGGGTGGAACTCGCGCGCGATCGTGTCGCAGTAGCGTTGGATGTCGTTCCACGCGATCACGGTGGAACGATAGGCCAAGGCCAGAGAGGTTGTCGAGAATTGGATTCGTGGGGGCCTGTCCCCTGCCGGGATCGACCCTGGAAGAGCTCGAGACCGGCAAGAGCAGGCCACCCACAGCGGGGCGGCACAGCGGGATTGGGATTCTCGCGAATCCGGATCTGGACAGGTCAGGCCCCCCCGGTGGAATCCCGGAGGGGCGGGAGGCGATGCCGATGACGCGCCACGCCGCGGTAGAGGGCGGCAACGAGCGCGAAGACGCCGGGCAGGCGCGCCGCCCAGGCCAGCGGCGCCAGCCAACCGATCGAGCGGGCCAGATACAGGATGGCCTCCGCTCCGCCGAGAAGCCGGCCATCGCCCAGGAGCAGTTTGATCTCCGAGGGGATCTCTCCGGCTGCCAACCCCAGCCGGCCGGCCCAAAACGCATCCTGCAAGGGAATGAAGACAAACCCACGGGGGGCCAGGCGCGGACGCCAGCGTCGCACCCAGGCCTGACACAAGCCGCAGGCGGCGTCATAGCCCACCCAACCGCGCGCGGCAGCGGCGGGCGCTGGCGCGCCGGTCGGAGGCATCTCAGGCGGAGGCGGCGCCGGCGATCGACTCCTGGAGCTTGCGGTCGCGGGCGCGAGCTTTTTCCGCCAGGCGCGCCTTGAAGGCCAGCACCTTATCGCGCATGGCGGAGTCGGTGGCGGCCAGGATGTGCGCCGCCAGCACGCCGGCGTTGTAGGCGCCACCGATGGCCACGGTGGCCACGGGAATGCCGGCGGGCATTTGCACCATGGACAGGAGGGAATCCAGTCCTTTGAGCGCGGGGCTCTCCACCGGCACCGCGATCACCGGCAAGGGCGAGAGGGCCGCCACCACCCCGGCCAGGTGGGCGGCGCCGCCGGCCCCGGCGATGATCACCTGGACGCCGCGCCCATGGGCGCGGCTGGCGTAGGCCGCCACGTCCTCGGGCGTGCGGTGGGCCGAATGGACCCGGGCCTCCCAGGTCAGTCCAAACTCGGCCAGCGCGTCCGTGGCCAGCTTCATCGTGGGCCAGTCGGAATCGCTGCCCATCAGGATGCCCACCACCGGGGCGGTCTTGGAATCGGCTGCTGTCTTCATGGGTGTGATGGATTAGCCAAAGATGCGCTGAAGACGCCAGGCGTCGTAGGCCTGGCGCTGAGAGGAAGTCATACCGGCGAAATCCGGTGCGCCGCCGGGCAGCTTGGGCCAGTCCGCGGACGCGGACGCGGGCGCGCTGGCGGCGGGCGGCGGCTTCTCCGGGGCGGTGGTCCCGGCCTCGCTCGGAGGTTTGCTCCGCGCGGACACCGGGGTTCGCGCGGCGCCGCCGTCGTAGCTCATCGCCTGGTCGGTCAGCTCCAGGTCTTTTTCCAGCGGCCGGTTGGGTTTGATCCCCTTGCCCTGGAGCACGCCGTGGTAGGCGCGCACGGCTTCCTCGGGCGAGAGGCGGCCATCGGTGATCAGCCGCAGCATCTCGATGAACGCCAGTTGATGCTCGGCGTTGTTGATCTTGCGTCCGAACAGCGCCACGCGCGCGCCGTGTTTCTGGGCGTCGTGGATCAGCTTAAAGGCGTCGTAAGTGGTGCCGGCGCTGCCGCCCAGCACGCCCACCACCATGTTCGGATCGTATTGGGCCAGCTCTTCCAGGGCGCGCGGGCCGTGATAGACGATCTTGAGAAAGAGCGGCCGCCCGGCCTCGGGCACGCCCGCCAGGCTGCGCAGGATGTTGTCGTTGATGAACTCGCCCAGCTTCCCGGGCGGCACGCCGCTGGGCACGTTCGGATCGAACACCTCCAGGAAATAGCGGAACTGCTTGCGCTCGGCCTCCTCGCGAAAGGCTTTGAAGGCCTCGAGGGTGCGGCGATCCTGCTCGAGGTCGTTCACGAAGGTGACGCTGTAAAGGCCAAGGTTGGCCCCGGGGAACTCGCCGCCGTTGCGCTCGCACTCGACCTGGCCGCACTGGATGTGGTCGATGCTGGCAGTGCGAAAGGTCTGGGCGGGCTCCTTTGTGTAAGAACCATGGCGCACCGCCCAGACATCGGTGGTGTCGTTGGCGCGCGCCGCCGGCGTGACATGCGAATTCCGGAACAGCCCCTCCTGGATGCTCAGCAAATCGTTCACGTAGGCCGACATCAGCATGATGTCCACCAGCCCCTGCCGCGTCACCTCCCGGATGATGTCCAGGAACTCGGGCAGGTTGCGATAGCCGAACTCCTCGCGGCGCCAGACCTCCGGCGAAAACTGCGCCGGCCGCGCCCCCTGGGCCGAGAGGTAGGACCGCGGCCCGGTCGCCCGCACCCCGAACGCCATGTCGGCGTCCTTGGCGTCGGCGATGATGAACGCCCGCGTGTCGCGGTTCGCTTTGATCTCAGCCAGCTTGCGGTCGAGCGATTTCATGCGATGACTGACGGGCCCGGGAGAGCCGGAACGCCTCGGGCGCGCTCGCGGCCCCGCCGACGTCCGCCTACTTCATTTGCGCCAGAATCTGGTCGGTGATGGCCTGCACCACCTTTTCGGCTTCGGGATCCCGCGGAGCCTCGTCGGCCGGGCGGCTTGGGGCCGCGCACTGCACGCCGGGACGCCATTCGGCGTTGTCGCACAGCTCGCACTCCTTGAGGCCGTAGCGGGGATCGACAAAGCCCAGGCCCTGCTTGATCCGGAGCAGGTCCTGCAGTTGTCCGGGCGAGAAGGTGTTCAGCGGCTTGCCCAGTTGCGCGGCCACCACCAGCGTGCGGCAGTAGGCCTCGATGATCTCGGTCCGCCAGTAGGCCTCCTCGACGTTGTTGTGGCTCCAGGCCACCACGCCGTGGTTGGCCATCAAAATCAGGTTGTGCTTGTCCACCAGGTCCGACACCAGCTTCCCCATCTCGGGCGAGCCCGGGGTGCGGTACGGGGCGGTGGCCACCGCGCAAAAGACCTCGAACTCGGGAATCATGCAGGTGGGCGGCTCGATGCCGGCCACGGCGAAGGCGGTGGCGTAGGGCGGATGGCAGTGCACGCTCGCGATCATCTTGGGCTGCTTCTGCATCATCTGCAGGTGCATGAGAATCTCGCTGGTGCGCTTCCTGGCGCCGAGCAACTGGTTGCCCTGGAAATCCACCAGGCAGATGTCGAACGGCTGGAGCTTGCCTTTGCTGACCAGGGTGGGGGTGCACAATGCCAGGTCCTCGCCCACGCGGATGGCGATGTTGCCGCCGTTGCCGTCCACGTAAGCCCGCTCCCACATCCGGTGGCCCACGTCGCACATCTGCTGCTTCAGATCCAGGCAGTAGGCCGAGTTGAAGAAGGCCTCGAGTTCCGGCTTGGGCGACCTGGCGGAAAGGGCTTTGGCCGGGGGTTGCGGCGCGGCGGCGGCGGCCGGGGCCGGCGGCTTGCCCGCGGCGGCGGGCGGGGTTCGGGGCGGGTTCATCTCCAGGTCGCGCAGCAGGTCGCGCGCGCTGGGCGTCAGGATGGCGTCGGCCGGCAGCGACCGGACGTCGCCGCCGCTGCGGATCAGGTCCTCGATGTCCCGGGCGGAAATCACAGTTTTCATAGGCAGTCAGTCGGAATGCTCAACTCGGCAACACGTCAGCCCGCGCTCCCGGCGTCCGGGAGAAACGGGCTGTAAAACACCTCGTCCACCAGCGCCGCGTTGATGGCGTCGATGGGGGGCGATTTCTCGAACGGCTGGGCGGCTTCGCGGCCTTCGACAAAGCCGATGGTCTGGCCGACGGCGCCGCCCAGGGCGTCATAGACCACCAGGGAGGGTTCGCGGCTCAAGCCGGGCGGGGTGGCGGCGCCCCTCTGAAAATGCTCGCGGTTGAACGGGCTCACCACCAGCCAGCGCGCCCCGCGCAGCTCGGGCACGACCGAGCTCAGCGTCACCCGCCCGATGACAGCGCCCAGCCTCATACGGGAACGTTCGGCTCCTTTTCGTCCACGATCCCGATGACGATCCACCGGACCGGGCTCTTCTCCTCGCCCACGGCTTTGCGCGCCGCGGCGCCGTCGGAGGAGATAATGACGCGCTGGTGCAAGGCGGCGCCGTGGGGATCGATGGCGATCTGGGGGACGCCCTCGGGCTGGCCTGCCTGGCCGATGGGCTGGCAGACCAGCAGCCGCCAGCCCTCCAGGCTGGCGTGCTTGCGGGTGGCGACCAGGTTGCCTTCGACGCGCGCGAGAAACATTAGAAAATGCGAAGCTTGTCCACCATGACGCACCGGCGCACGCGGGTGAAGGTGCGCGGGTTGCAGATGCCTTCGCCGGTGGTGGTGGCGATGCTGAAGCTGGCGTAGCCTTCGCCGCCGCTGCCCAGCCCGGCCATGCACGAGCCGTTCTTGATGAAGATGGTCGTGTCCAGCGCCCGGGCCATGGCCGTCATGTGAGCCACGTCGTGCGAATGGATCACGGCGGAATGCTTGTAGCCGTGCTCGGCCTTTTTCGCCGCCGCCACGCCTTCCTCGACCGACTTCACCCGCACGACCGGCACGAAGGGCATCATCTGCTCCTCCTCCACAAAGAGGTGGTCGGCGTGGGTCTCGGCAAAGAGCAGTTGCGCGCCCTCCGGCAGAGTGGCCCCGGCCACCCGCGCCAGCGTGGCGGGATCGCGTCCGATCAGGCTGCGGTTCACCACCGGATGGGGACAGCCGGCGCCCTGGCCGGACGGGAAGACAAACGCCTCCTTGGCCAGGCGCTCGACCTGGGCGTCGTTCAGCCGCGCCGCCCCGTTCTTCTCGAGGGCGCTCAGGAACTGGTCAAAGACCCGGTCGAGCACAAACACTTCCTTCTCGCCAATGCACAGCAGGTTGTTGTCGTAGGCCGCGCCGTAGATCACGCAGCGGGCGGCATTGGTCAGGCAGCTTGTGCCGTCCACCAGCACCGGCGGATTGCCCGGTCCGGCGCAGATGGCCCGCTTGCCGCTGGCCATGGCGGCCTTGACCACTCCCGGGCCGCCGGTGACGCACAGCAGCTTGACCAGGGGATGCTTGGCAATGGCGTCGAAGGACTCGAGCGTGGGCGGATCGACGATGCAGGCCAGGTTCTCGATGCCCAACTCGCGGTAGATGGCCTCGTTGAACACCCGCGCCGCCATCAGCGCGCACTTGTAGGCGCCCGGGTGGGCGTTAAAGACCACGGAATTGCCCGCCGCCGCCATGCTGATGATGTTGCAGGCCATGGTGGGGATCGAGTGGGTGCTGGGCGTGACCGCCCCGATCGCCCCAAAGGGCGCGTACTCCTCGAGGGAGATGCCGTGATCCCCGCTCATCCCGTAGGGCTGCAGGAACTCCGTCCCCGGGATGCCGCGCTGCGCCTTGAGCTTTTCGATCTTGTGATCCAGCCGCCCGATCTTGGTCTCCTCGAGCTCGATCCGGCCCCATTCGGCGGCGTTGGCGTGGCAGATGTCCTTGACCAATTGCACCACCTTGTTGCGGCCGGCCACGCCTTTTTCCGAAAGCTG
>JAKLEJ010000520.1 GCA_022711695.1 Verrucomicrobiota bacterium
ATGTCAGCTACCGGCAGCAAGCTTGCTAGTTAGCAGGCCGCGGCCCCGCGCAAAGAGTGCTTGTCAGCGAAGGGGCCGCCGCATACCACAACCCCACCTATGAAAGTTGAATTCTACGGACACGTCCGACAATACAAGAACATCCAGGGCGAAATCGACGCCAACATGCAGGCGGTGCTGATGAGCGGGAATTATGTGCAGGGCCCCATGCTCAAGCGCTTCGAGGGCGAGCTGGCCGCCTACCACGGCACGAAGTTCGCGGTGGGCCTGGGCAACGGCACCGACGCCATCTGGCTGGCGCTGATGGCCCTGGGCATCGGGCCCGGGGACGAAGTCATCACCCATCCGAACACCTTCTTCGCCACCGCCGAGGCCATCTGGATCGCCGGGGCCACCGCGGTCTTTGTCGATTGCTGCCCCAAGACCAAGTGCATCTGCCCGGAGGCGATCGAGGCGGCCATCACTCCCAAAACCAAGGCGATTATCCCGGTGCACCTCTACGGCCAATGCGCCGACATGCCGGCAATCAAGAAGATCGCCGACAAGCACAACCTGCGCCTGATCGAGGACAACGCCCAGGGCATCGGCGCCCACGGCCCCAACTTCAAGATCGGCCAGTTGAGCGACGCCGCCACCACCAGCTTCATCATCCAGAAGAACCTCGGCACGTTCGGCGACGGCGGCGCCCTCGTGACGAACAACGCGGACATCGACGCCAGAGTGCGCAAGCTGCGCAATCATGGCTCGAACGCCCGCAACGTCCACTCCTACGGCTTCAACAGCCGCCTGGACGACATCCACGCGGGCGTGCTCAGCGCCAAGCTCAAGCACATCGACGCCTGGAACGACCTGCGCCGGAAGTGGGCGGCCCGCTACACCGCCGGGCTGAAGGACTGCAAGACCTTCGACCTGCCGGTGGAACTGCCCGGCTACCGGCATGTGTTCCACCTCTACGTCATCGAGACCAAGAAGCCGGAATGGCGCGATCAACTGGTGGACTTCCTCGTGAAGAACGGCGTTGACGCCAAAACCCATTACTCGATCGCCATTCACAAGCAGGCGGGCTATCCGTGGGGCAAGGGCGCCCGCATCGTGGGCAACGTGCCCAACGCCGAGGCCAACGCGGCCTGCTGCGTGAGCCTGCCCATGTTCCCCGAGCTGCGCGAAGACGAGGTGGACTACGTCATCGCCAAGGTCAAGGAATGGGACGCCCAGTTTGCCAGCCAGGCCCCGGCCGGCAAAGGCCCCGCCCAAAGCGGCGCCCTCTGCCCGTGCTGCAAATAGGGGGGCTCTGACCGGATTGTCGATTGAAGGGAGCCAGGCTCGAAAGGCCTGGCTCCTTTGTCTTTCCCTGAGAAGGCGTCCTCCATGACTCCCCCGTTGCCGACAAAGCCGCCCCGCGCGCAGGGGGGAGCGCGAAGCGGAAGGGTTGTTTGACAGTGGAGCAAGCTCCGCCGTATGGTGCATGCAGAGAAAGGCCCCGAAGCATGATCGTCTCCGTCCCCAAGGAAATCAAGGAACAGGAATACCGTGTGGGGCTGGCCCCCTCGGCCGCCTATCAATTGATCCGGCGCGGACACCGCGTGTTGGTCGAGCAGGGGGCGGGCGCGGGCGCCGGTTTTCCGGACGCCGATTACGCGGCCGCCGGGGCAACGATCCTGGCCGAGCACGCCGCCCTCTTTGAACAGGGCGAGCTGGTGGTGAAAGTCAAGGAGCCGCAGCCTTCCGAATACCCGCTGCTGCGCAAAGGCCAGATTCTCTTCACCTATCTGCACCTGGCGGCCAACCGCAACCTGACCGAGGCCCTGCTCCAATCCGGAGTGACGGGGATCGCCTACGAGACGGTCGAGGTGCGGGGGCATTTGCCGTTGCTCGAGCCCATGAGCGAGATTGCCGGGCGCATGTCCATCATTGTGGGAGGCTACTTTCTGGCCAAGCACTTTGGCGGCAGCGGGACCCTGCTGGGGGGAGTGCCGGGCGTGCTGCCGGGGCGGGTGGTGGTCTTGGGCGGCGGAGTCTCCGGCATCAACGCGGCGCGCATGGCCACGGGACTGGGGGCCGATGTCACCGTCCTCGAGGTGGACCTGGAGCGGATGCGCTTTCTCGACATCACCCTGCACACGGCCCACACCCTTTACTCGAACGAGCAACACCTGATGGACCTGCTCCCGCAGGTGGACCTGCTGATCGGCGCCGTGCTGGTGCCGGGGGCGAAAGCGCCGCGGCTGATCCGGCGGGAGATGCTGCGCCGCCTGCGCCCGGGCAGCGTGCTGGTGGACATCGCCATCGACCAGGGCGGCTGCGCGGAGACTTCGCGCCCGACGACGCATCACGACCCGGTGTTTGTGGAGGAAGGGGTGACCCACTACTGCGTGGCCAACATGCCGGCGGCCTACGCCCGCACGGCCACGCAAGCCCTCACCAGCGTGACCTACCGGCATATCGAGCGCCTGGCCGACGCCGGATTGGCGGAGGCCTGCCACCGCGAGCCGGCGCTTTTGGGCGGCATCAACGTCATAAACGGCCGGCTGACCTGCGCGGGGGTGGCCGAGGCGCACGGCCTGCCCTGCGGCCCGCCCGAACTTCGATAAGCCGCCGGGCGACCTTACCGGCAATCGCCTCCCGCCTCGCGCGGCCCTGCGGGGTCCGGCCGCCGCCGGGGAACCTTCCTAGTATGCTTGATTTTCCTTTGGCTTGTCGGCCCTTGCGGGAAGTGGCTAGATGCCAGGAACACTGAAGATGATACTCGATCGTCGTTACCAATGAGCAAATATACTGTTCTGGTGGTCGGGATGGGCAAGCGCGGCATGCATCACGCCGCGGCGTTCAACGCCAATCCCAGGTTTCAAGTCGCGGGCATCTGCGACATCGATGCCGGCCGGCTGGACGCCGCCGCGGCCAAGCTGGGCAACCCGCAGAAGGGGACCGACGCCGCGGCGCTGGCCAAGGCCGTCAAACCGGATGTGTTCTGTTTCTGCACCCTGCCCAACCTGCG
>JAKLEJ010000521.1 GCA_022711695.1 Verrucomicrobiota bacterium
GTCTGCGCCTCGGCATCGCCGGCAATTTTTCGCGCCGCAGTGTCGAAGCGGATGGCCCGGCCGGTGCGATAGGCGATATTCCCCAGATGGCAAAGCAGGGTGCTGCGCTGCCCGTCCTCGATCTCGGCGTTCAGCTTCGCCTCCTCGCGGATGGCGCCAAGGAAGTTCTCGATATGGATTCTTTCACCGCCTGGACCGACGCCCTTGGCGATTTCGACGCCCTTGGGATCGTAAATCTTGTAGCCGCCCCCCTCCTGCGTCAGGGCCCCCTTGTCCCCGTAGAACGCGACGAGCGGCTGGGGCTCGTGGCGGCGCGGGGTGCAACTGCTGAAATCGAAGATGGCCGCGCACGTTCCGAAGTCATAGACGGCGGCGGCGGTGTCCGGCGTTTCCTGATCGTCCTGGAAGTGATAGCGGCCGCCGGCGCAAGTGATGTGCCGCGGGTAATCCACCCCCAAGCCCCAGCGGGCCAGGTCGAGGCCGTGCACGCCGTTGTTGGCCAGTTCGCCCCCACCCCAATGCCAGCGCCAGTGCCAGTTGTAAGGCGCGAGATTGTCGAGGTAAGGCCGTTCCGGGGCCGGCCCCTGCCACAGGGAATAATCGAGCGTGGCCGGCGGCGCGACCGTCTTGCCGCGGCCGATCGATCCGCGCGAATTGCTGTACCAGCAGCGCGCCGCGCGCACGGGGCCGATCGCGCCTTGGCGCAGTTTTTCCATGGCCTCGATCACCGCCGGCCAACTGCGCCGCTGGTTGCCCATCTGCACCAGCCGCCGGTTCTTGCGCGCCGCCGCCACCATCAGTTCGCCCTCGCGCGCATTATGGCTGGCCGGCTTCTCCACATACACGTGCTTGCCGGCCGCGCAAGCCAGGATCGTCGCGGGCGCATGCCAGAAATTCGGAGTGGCGATGAACAGCGCGTCCACCCCGGGATCGTCGAGGATGCGGCGGAAATCGCGCGCCGTTTGGGGGGCTTTGCGGCCGGCGTCGGCCACGGCCTTGGCCCCCCGGTCAAGCCGCGGCTGGTCCACGTCGCACACCCAGGCGATCTCAACCCCGGAGATCTGCAGCAGCGCCCGGATGTGGTCGTAGCCCCGCCCCAGGCCCATCACGCCCACCCGGAGGGTCCGGGCGGGAGAGTCCGCCGCCGCGGAGCGCCAGGGAGCGGAGGCAAGGCTGAGAGTGGCCCCGGCCAGGGCGGCCTGGCCCAGGAACCGACGGCGGGACACGGCGGTGTGCTTCATGCCCCGATTAGTAGCCAGCCCGCTTCCCTGGCGCAACCCCGAAACCGCGGCTTGAATCCGCGGCTCCCCAAGTTCGCCGCCTTCATCAAGCGCAGGAACCCTGTCGCCCACGAACTGGCCCGCCCATCCTGCCCATTGGCCCGCGACGACCTGAAGGTCGAAGCCGAGCGGCCGCTGCTGGACGCTGACCTTTGATGGTCAGCAGGCCGCCACCGACGGAAAGGGCCAGTCTCACCCGGTCTTGCGCCCGTTCGCCGCCCCCCTGGCCAAACACCTGATCGCCCCGTCAGTCCGCTTCAACGGCCGCATGGGCGCCCGCACACTCACTTCAAAGCCTCTTCATGGGGAACGCGTTGACTGAGCAGATAATCGCGCAGAGCCGCGGCGTTGTTGTGAGCGGTGTCGCGGGCGCTGAAAAGCAACGTCAGGGAACCGCGCGCCGCTTCGGCCAGGAGGGGCTGCCAGGTTTCAGGATGGCGGGCCAACTCCGCGAAGTAACGGCGGCGAAACTCCGGCCATCTCGCCGGTTCGTGCCCAAACCAGCGCCGCAAGACGGCGCTGGGCGCAACATCCTTGAGCCAGCCGTCGAGCCGCAGCATCGCCTTCGTGGCCCCGCGCGGCCAGACCCGGTCCACCAAATACCGCCGGCCGTCCTCAGCCGTCGGCGGCTCGTAAACCCGTTTGATCCTGATCGTCATGCTCCCAGTTTAATCCTGTCGTCCCCCATCTCCAAGGCCCGGCCAAATCCGCCCACCCGTTCCGCCTCGGCCTGCTCTGTCGTCTGTCCTCTGCCATCTTCGCCCTGGCGGCCTTCACCGCTGCTGGCGTCACCCCAAACCACGCATCCGCCGCTTTCTCCGTCACCAGTTCTCGGTAGTGCTTGAAGATCATATCCGGGCTGTTTCCCGCTTCCATGGCGATCTCGTTCACGTTCTTGATCTTCGCCACCCGATACGAAATGAACGAATGCTGCAGCGCGTTGTGCTTCCACTTCACCCCGCAGTCCTTCCCTGCATCCCGCATCAGGTCGAACAGGAACGGCTCCGAGTGCGGCCACACCGGGCCGGACTTCTCCGCCAGGTCCTTCAGGAACAGCGCCAGGTTGTCCGCGATCGGCGCCAGCCGGCGCGACCGCCTCCGAGCCCTGTTGGATTGGGCCCTCGCAACGGGTCTGCCAACTTGGCATCAGGTCGAGGCGGCGCAGACAATCCAGAAGCAGCTCTTTCTCCGTCACGTGGTGCGGGCCAGTTCCAGGCGGCGGCGCAAGAAGCCCTCCACCTCAGCCGCAGAAGCCCCCGGATGCAGGCCCAAACAGCGTCCCGGATGGCTCCGTCGTCGGCTGGGGAGCCTACGATGCCAGCCAGGCAGCCGTGTCGGATGGGTTGAGCAACATCGTCTCCATCGCCACCGGTGGAGACCACAACCTGGCTCTCCGAAGCGACGGCACGGTGGTGGCCTGGGGTGACAACAGGTCCGGCCAGACCAACGTGCCTCCTGGCTTGAGCAATGTCGTTGCCATCGCAGCCGGCGGAGGCTGTTTCTGTCATCCCGAGCGTGGGTTCAGCCTTGACCTCACTGTCCGGCACTCGCTCCCGGCTGAAGTTCCACTCCATTTCCGTCAGCGTGTATTCGCCGTTGCCGGTTCTCCCGGCATCCGTTTTCTGGTCATCGGAAGCCATAATCATGCTGACAAGTAACATGAGTCACCGCCCCCCGCCGTGTCAACGCCCCGCCCGTCGCCATTTCGGGGC
>JAKLEJ010000522.1 GCA_022711695.1 Verrucomicrobiota bacterium
GACCAGGCGATATCACCGGGGTGAACGGCAGCGACCCACGGTGACCTACCCGGTGCACGTGGTGGCGGAATGGAAGATCACTGGGGGCTGTCGGGCAATCGCCAGCTATTGCCGCTGGGGTACCCCTAACGACGCCAGGCCCGATATCGGTATTCGGACACCAGGGCCCGGCGGGCTTCGTCTGCAGAGCTAACATCCGCAGCAGCCACGTCCTTCTCTCCGTCGTGCACGCTCCACCACCAACTGAATTGGCCATCCCCATGGCGGTACTCCAGCCCATCATCCGCAAAATACTCATAGGCGTGAAAGCCGGGAACCTCCGGACGCGATTTCCAGGCAATCGTCGCCACCAGCTGCGAAACGACTTCTGCTTTCACTGTGATTTGTTCGAGGGAGACCTGGCCGACTCCTGCGGTCCCGGCAACGCTCAACGCCGCCAGCATCAACGGCACGTCGACCTGGGATCGGCGCGCCAGCGCCGCGATAACATGGTGCCGGTGGTCGAGGCGGTACCCACGTTCGTCCCGGGCACCAACGGCATACGCCAGCAACGCACGGTTGGCCACCTGGCCGGACAGCTGCTCGGCTTCACCCTGGCTGGCAAGGACCAGTGCTTGCACCATGTGATTCCGATTGGGCCCGCTCTTTCGCGCATTCTCGACTTCTATCCAGAGAACAGCGTCCCCGCGAACGGCCAGACCGTCGGGGAACTTGCCGGGCCGGTTCTCGCGGCGCAACTGCCGCTCCGGAATGACTTGCCAGCCCTCAGTGTTCAGTTGTGCCAGCAACCCGAGAGTCAATAGTTCGTGTTGCCAAGTCCTGGGGGCAACCCAGTCGCCCGACCAGGTTTCGCCCCAGTCTTTGCCGGTCACCGCATCCACGCAACCGGAGGCGCGCAAGTGAGCGGCCCCCACTGCCGACAGCACGAGGGCCTGCCCCATATTATCTGGCAAAGGGCGGACGAGCACCCACCCCGCCCGTTTCCATTTCCCGACGAGCTCCGATGCGTTCACCGCCGAGCGCGCTGAGGCGGGCCAAAGCATGCGGCCCAGTTCCCTGGCCCGCATCCAGCCGAAGTTGTGGACCAGCAGCAGGCCTTCATGGTCCCGCTGCTGTCCGATGAGTCGCTTATCCATACCAGTCACCTTTCGTTGTCTGGTCGGTATAGCGATCGGTCAGGCAGTGCCGCGTCTTACGCGTCACAGCCTGATCGGCCTTCCTGAACCCCTTCCTGACTCGCGCAGCCCGGCGAATCAGGAAGGGGTGGTCAGGAAGGTCTTCGCCCTACGTCGCTGCGCTCCAGTACCGGGCTGCGCAGGGCTGGGTCGCTGTGCTCCTTGCCGCCCCTTGCCTTCGCGCCCCTGCGGGGCTCCAGCGGGCTGCGCCCTCGGGGCCGCCCCCACTGGCCGTTGGCCACCCCCTCCGGGGGCCGCTGCGCGGGCGGGCAAGTGCCTTTCCAGGCTCCCCGACGAAGGCGCGCTTCGCTCTGCCTTTGTCAGGTCGGGGCGTTGCCCTCTCGCGTCGCTCGACCGCCGTGCCTGCGGCCCGGCCCCTGCCTTTGGGCAGGGTGGTAACGCACTTGCCCGCCCGCGTTCCGGGTCGGGGGCGGGGGCGTTGCCCCCACCGCAACACGCGGCCCTCTCGCTGCGCTCGCAGTTGGCCTCGCTTGTGCGGCGGCTCCCCCAGCGGCCTGCGGCCTGCACCGGGCTGCGCCCCCACCCCCGGACTGCGCCGGCCCTCTCGCTGCGCTCGCAGCTGGCCGGCTGCGCTGGGGGTCGGCTCCCCCTTCCGGCTGACCGGTCTGGCGCCCGGCCAGCCGCCAGCGCCTGCGGCTCGGCATGGCCGGGGGCGTGGTGGCCCGTTCCGCCGACCGGGAGCGCTCACGAGGCTGCGAAGACCGACCGGCTCCACCAATGCGAGGGGCTTGCATTGCATAGCGTAACGTGATAACGTAACATAACATTACAACGTATCGTAACCGAAGGAGGCGCCCCATGGCGCGTGACGCAACGATTTCCCAGCAGGATGTGGATGCGGTAGCCGAGCAACTGCGGGTGGGCGGCGAGCGGCCGACGGCCCGGGCGGTCCGGGAGCGCCTGGGCCGTGGCAGCATGGCGACGGTACTCCGCTATCTGCAGGTTTGGCAGGCCGGGCAGGCGCGCCCGGTCGACAGTGCGGTCGCACTGCCGCCGGCACTGCAACGCTCCCTGGTGGATTTCATCGGCCAGGAGGTGGCCTCGGCCAAGGTCGGACTCGAGGCCGAACTAGCTTTGGCGCAGCAGGTGAATGCAGACCTGCTGGGTGAGTCAGAGCGCCAGGCGGCTGCGCTGGAGGAGATGGACAAGGTCCTTGAGGCGCTGCGCTGTGAGCGGGCCGAGGTGCTGGGCCGGCAGGCGCAGCTCGCGGCTGACCTGGCGGCGAGTCAGCAGGCGCTGGAGGCGCAGCGGCAGGCCGCCGAAGCGGCGCGGACCGAGCTGGCGACGCAGCGAGTCCACCTTGACCGGCTGCCCCGCCTGGATGCCGAGATTGAACAGCTGCGTACTGCGTTGGATGGCGAACGGGCTGCCCGGGTGGTCGCCGAAAAGGCAGTGGCGGTGGCGGCGGCAAAGCTGGACAAGACCGAGGGTCAGGTCAGCGATTTGCGGGATCGTCTCGGACGGGCCGAGGAAGATGCCCGGGCGGCGACGCAGGCGTTGGTCAAGCTGCGCGGGTAGCGGTCAGTGAAAAGTTGCCTCCCGGAAGAGACCGAGTCACAAGGCTCGGAGCGTGCCCAATCCTGTCGTTCTGGCCAACATGCAATGAACGGCAGACAAAAAGGTGCAGGAGCCGTTCGCGAAGAGCGGTCACGGACGGGTCATCGGCCTTATGGAAAGCTTTGCATAAGGCCGATTATGCAAAGTACCGGATTATGGAAAGCTACGGGCCGGAATGCCTGCCGAACGCTGGTTGGCAGCGGCAGAAAGGAATTCCGACCTTTGCATAAT
>JAKLEJ010000523.1 GCA_022711695.1 Verrucomicrobiota bacterium
CCCCTCGACGTCCACGGCGTGGACGAGGTATTCGTCGCACCAGCGAGCCAGGTCCTCGAGGGTCTGCCGGCAGACGGTCAGGTGGGTGAACTTCTGAAAACGGTCGGTGACCACCACATAGTCGGGACCCCGCCGACGGCAGCTCAGGTCCAGCACGAGGCGGCGGCGGCCGATGGCGGCCGCAAGCGAGCCGAGACGTTCCTGGTCCAGACGGCCCTCGCGAAAGACCCAGGAGGTCACGATCACATGGGAGGCGCCCGCCTCCAGCCAGTCCCGGGCATTCTCCAGGTTGACGCCCCCGCCCACCTGCAGGCCGCCGGGGTAGGCGGCCAGCGCCTCGCGCGCCGGGCGCTCGTTGCCCGGCCCCAGCATGATGACGTGGCCCCCGCGCAAGCCGTCCCGGCGATACAGTTTCGCGAACCAGCCCGCCGGCTGGTCGGACACAAAATTCGTCCTGAGGGCGGCGGGGTCGTTCCCCAGCGTGCCGCCCACAATCTGCTTCACCTGGCCTGCGTGCAGGTCAATGCAGGGACGAAACATGTCAGACGGACATCACGGCGGAAATGGCCGCCACCTTGACGATATCGTCCGCGGAGCAGCCGCGGGACAGGTCGTGGGCGGGCTTGGCCATGCCTTGGACAAGGGGGCCGAGGGCCTGGGCGCCGCCCAGCCGCTCGGTAATCTTGTAGGCAATGTTGCCGGCGTCGAGATCCGGGAAGATGAACACGTTGGCCTTGCCAGCGACCGGGGAGCCTTTGGCCTTGCGCTCGCCAATGGCCGGAATGACCGCGGCGTCGAACTGCATTTCCCCGTCGATGCAGAGCTTGGGATCCTGCTTGCGGGCCAGGTCCAGAGCCTTGAGGACTTTCTCGGTGTCGGCGGATTTGGCCGAGCCCTTGGTCGAGTAGGAGAGCATGGCCACGCGGGGTTCGGTGCCAACCAATTGCCTCCAGGAACGGGCCGAGGCAATGGCGATGTCGGCCAGTTGTTCGGCGGTGGGCATTTCGACCATGCCGCAGTCCGAATAGATCATGACGCCGTTTTCCCCCCATTTCGGGTTGGAATGGACCATGACGAAGAATGAGGAGACGGTCTTGAGGCCGGGCGTGGCCTTGATGATCTGAAGCCCGGGCCGGAGGTTGTCGCCGGTGGTGTGGGTGGCCCCGGCCACGTAACCGTCCACCAACCCCTCCTTGAGGAGCAGGGTGGCAAAGTAGAGGTAATCCTTGATCAACTGCCCGGCCTGCTCCTGGGTCAGCCCCTTTTCCTTGCGATACTGGTAGAGCTTGTCGGCCAGGGGTTGGGCGGTCCGCTCGTCCAGCGGCGACAGGATCTCGCAGCCGGAGACGTCGGCGCCGCAGCGTTTGGCGTCGGCCAGGACCTGGTCGGGCGCGCCCACCAGGACCACGCGGCAGATCTGCTCCTGGACCAGGCGGGCGGCCGCCTGCAGGGTGCGCTCGTCTTCGGTTTCGGGCAGAACGATCTTCTTGTTCAATTTCCGGGCCCGGGCAATCAGCTCATCGAGAAAACTCATGGGATAGGATCGGTTGTGAGGGTTGGGGTTGTCAGTTGGACCGCGCCGGCTGAACCAGGCGGACGGTTTCTTCCGCGATGACCAGTTCTTCGTCGGTTGGGATGACGAAGGCCCGGACGCGGGAGGAATCGGTGGTGATCAGGGCCTCCTTGCGGGAGCCCTCGCTGTTGCGCTTGGGATCCAGCTCGAGGCCGAGGAATTCCAGGCCTTCGCAGGTTTTGCTGCGCACGAGGACGGCATTCTCGCCGACGCCGCCGGTGAACGCCAGCACGTCCATGCCGCCCAGGGCGGCGGCGTAGGCGCCCACGTATTTCTTCAGCCGGTAGCAATAGACGTCCAGGGCCAGGCGGGCCAGCGGTTCGGCGGGGTCGTCGTAATGCTCGAGCATGTGGCGCATGTCGTTGGACTTGCCGTTGCTCAGGCCCAGCAGGCCCGACTTCTTCTGGAGGATGGCGCCGATCTCCTTCTGGGAGAGCCCCTGCTCGAGCAGATACAAGGGCAGGGAACTGTCGATGTCTCCCGAGCGCGTGCCCATCACCAGCCCCTCGAGCGGGGTGAAGCCCATCGAGGTGTCCACGACGCGGCCGTCCTTGATGGCGGTGATGGAGCAGCCGTTGCCAAGGTGGGCGGTCACGATGCGGCTGGGCTTGCCTTCCAGGCCCGCCAGGGCGCGGGCGCGGCGATGCACATAGCGATGGCTGGTGCCGTGGAAGCCGTAGCGGCGAATCTTGTACTTCTCGTAGAGCTCCCGGGGCAGCGGATAGATGTAGGCCACGGGCTCCATGGTCTGATGAAAGGCCGTGTCAAAGACGGCGACCTGGGGGACGCCGGGAAGGACCTCGCGGCAGGCCAGGATGCCCTTGAGATTGGGCGGATTATGGAGCGGGGCCAGGGAGCTCAGGCGGTCGATGGTCTCGATGGCCTTGTCATCGATCAGGACCGAGTCGGAGTAGTCCTCGCCGCCATGGACGACGCGGTGGCCCACCGCGGTGACATCGGTGAGCTTCTCCAGCACACCCAGTTCCGGGCTGGTGAGGAGATGGATCATGTGATCGAGGGCCGCAGCGTGGTTGGCCAGTTCCTCCCGGCGCTCCAGCTTCCGGCTGTCCGCCGAGACGGCGATGGCGCCTTGAGGCTCGCCAATGCGCTCGATCAGCCCTTTGCAGAGCAGTCGTTCGTCCACGGCGTCGCGAAGCTGGAACTTGATCGAGGAGGACCCGCAGTTAAGGACAAGAATTTTCATTGGCAAGAAGAACCCGTTTTCCGCCTCGGGCGCATCGGGCCTCCGGCGAAACATAACATTCTGACATGATCAGTCATTAGAAAGGATAAGTTTTGCGTGGGCGGCGAATTCAGGTCAATCCAATTTGGAGCGCCCCAGTTTCCGCCAAAGGGTGCTGGGACTGATGCCCAGGCGCTGGGCGGCGCGGGAGCGGTGGCCTCCGACCGA
>JAKLEJ010000524.1 GCA_022711695.1 Verrucomicrobiota bacterium
CTGGTGGCGGCGGACCCGAGCATGATGGAGCAGGTGCTGCTGAACCTGGTGGTGAACGCGCGCGACGCGATGCCGCAGGGCGGCGCGCTGGCCGTCGGCGCCAGCGCGGTGAGCCTCGATCCCGACAGCGCAGCCAGGCGTCCGCAGGCGCGCCCCGGGCAGTTTGTCTGCCTGGAGGTGCGGGACTCGGGCTGCGGCATGGACGAGAAGACCCTGGCTCGGATCTTCGATCCGTTCTTCACCACCAAGGGACCTGGCAAAGGCACGGGCCTGGGCTTGGCCACCGTCAACGGCATCGTCCAGCAGCACAAAGGCTGGATCGAGGTCGAGAGCGCCGTGGGCCGGGGCACGGTCTTCCGGGTGTTCCTCCCCGTGACCACGGAACCGGCACAAGAGGCCCAGGAGACGCCCCAAACGCTCGAACCGCTCCGCGGCGGGTCCGAGAGCATCCTGGTGGCGGAAGACGAACCGCTGCTGCGGATGCTGGCGCGGTCCACGCTCGAACCGCTTGGCTACAAGGTGTTCGAGGCGGGCGACGGTCCGGAGGCCGAGGCCATCTGGACTGCGCAGGAAGGCCGGATCGACCTGCTGCTGACGGACCAGGTCATGCCGGGAGGCATGACCGGACGCGAGTTGGCGGCGCGGCTTCAAGCCGCCCAGCCCGGCTTGAAGGTCATCCTTTGCAGCGGCTATGGCGGCGACACGCCCGAGGGCGGCCCGGCTGCGCATCCCGAAATGGCGTTCCTCCAGAAGCCGTATCCTCCGGCACAAATGGCCCGGCTGGTTCGCCGCTGCCTGGACGGCCCTGAGCCCGCGCCCCTCAGGGCAGCGATCGGACGCGAAGAAAGCGCGCCTCCGACGTCGTGGGGGCCGGGCTGAGGATGGAGGCCGCCCCGGTGAGGTTGTCAAGCGCCGTGGCTAAAGGATTGCCAAGCTGCGCTCCGTCTGTGTTGAATGACGCCATGCAACGCGCCACCCAAGAATGCCTCGCAGTCCTCACCCAGCCGTTCCGCCCGTTCCTTCCACCACTTGATCGCCCGTTCGAGCCTCGGCGCACGCGGCCGCGTTGTCTGCCGATCCTGCTGCTGGCCCTGCTGGGGACGGCGACAATCGCCGGCTCTGTGCAGGGGGCCGAGACCAACCGCGCCGGGGCGCGCCGGCTGGCCCCGGAAAGCCGCGTTTACCGGGATAGGGTTCAGGCGCACTGGCTGCCGGGCAACACCCGGTTCTGGTATCAAGTGCGGACGGGCCCCGAGGCGCACGAGTATGTTTTCGTGGACGCGGAGAAAGGGACGCGCCAGCCGGCCTTTGACCATGACCGCCTGGCCAAGGCGCTGACGGCAGCCGGGCTCAAGAACGTCCGCCCGCAGCGACTGCCCATCGAGAATCTCGAGCTCAAGCCCGAGGAGCGAGCCGTCGTGTTCCGGGCGGCGGGCCAGGGCTGGCGCTGCGACCTGGACAGCTACCGCCTGATGGCTGAAACGAACGCGCCGCAGTCAGCCCCGGCCACGGGGCTGCCAGTGGACCGGGCCCCGCGGGCCAGCACCCGCACCGGCCCGGAAACGAGCCTGGTGTTCATCAACCGCACCCAGGGGGAAGTCGAGCTGTTCTGGCTGGACAGCGAGGGAGGGCGGCGCAGCTACGGCAAGCTGGCGGCCGGGGCGGAGCGGGAGCAGCACACCTACGCCGGGCACGTGTGGCTGGCGGTGGATGGGCAGGGCAAAACCGTGGCGGTGTTCGAAGCGGCCGAGAACGCCGTCCGGGCCGAGATCACCGGCAGGGCCGTGGAGACGCCCCGCAGCGCCCCCCCGGAGCGGCGGCGCTCCCGCCCGAACGCCGGCGGCGCCTCGCCCGACGGACGCTGGCGGGCCTCGATCGACAAGTTCAACGTGGTGGTGAAAGAGGAAAGCACCGGCAAGGAAACCGCGCTCACCCGCGACGGGTCCGAGGATGAATTTTACGCGAACCGGTTTTACTGGTCGCCCGACTCGCGGAAGCTGGTGGCCATCCGCACGCGAAAAGCGGAGGAGCACAAGGTCCACTTCGTGCAGTCGTCGCCGCGCGACCAGGTGCAGCCCAAGCTGCACTCGATCGATTATCACAAGCCCGGCGACCGCCTGGAGGTCTCCAAACCGCAATTGTTCGACGTGGCCAAGGGCAAAACGATCCCCGTCAGCGACGAGCTCTTCCCGAATCCCTGGAGCATCGAGAACTTGCGGTGGACGCCGGACTCGGCCCGGTTCACCTTTCTCTACAACCAGCGCGGGCACCAGGTCCTGCGGGTGGTGGAGGTGGATGGCGCCACCGGACAGGCCCGGGCCATCATCGACGACCAAAGCCCGACCTTCATCTGCTACTCGCAGAAGTTCTTCTGCGAATACCTGGACGACACGGGCGAAATAATCTGGATGTCCGAACGCGATGGCTGGAACCATCTCTACCTGTATGACGCCCGGAAAGCCGCGGTGAAGAGCCAGATCACCCGGGGCGAGTGGGTGGTGCGGGGCGTGGACCGGGTGGATCGCGAGAAACGGCAAATCTGGTTCCGGGCCGGGGGCATCCGGCCGGGACAGGACCCCTACTTCATCCACTTTTGCAGGGTCAACTTCGACGGCAGCGGGCTCACCCTCCTCACCGAGGGCGACGGAACCCACACCGTCGAGTACTCGCCCGATCGCCGGTTCCTCATCGACACCTATTCGCGGGTGGACCAGCCGCCGTCGATCGAACTAAGGCGCTCGGACAACGGCCGGCTCTCGTGCGTGCTGGAGCAGGCGGACGTCCGGGCGCTCTCCAAGAGCGGCTGGCGGCCGCCCGAGCCGTTCGTGGCCAAAGGCCGCGACGGAGTCACCGACATCTATGGCGTGATTCATTGGCCCAGAAAGGCGGACCCCAAGCGCAAATATGCCGTGATCGAGGCCATTTACGCCGGCCCGCAGGATTCGTTTGTGCCGAAGAGCTTCCGGTCGTCGA
>JAKLEJ010000525.1 GCA_022711695.1 Verrucomicrobiota bacterium
GTCCCGGAGAGGTCCGACGCGGATTCGAGTCAGCCAGGTTGACTTGGCGCTGCGCCCTGCCTATCCTGCGAGCCATGGCCGATGAACCTGTCAGCCGGCTGAAGCGAATTCAGAGCGCCACCCAGGACTTCCTGGAAGAGCGGGGCATCGAGTCCGCCGAGCAGTTTAACTCGTCGTGGTTCCGGCGGAGCGCGCATTTCTGGCTGCTGGTGGTCCGGAGCTTCTGGCGAAACCGCTGCCCGGTGCGGGCCTCGGCGCTGGCTTACACTTCCCTGCTCGCGCTCATTCCCGTGCTGGCGATCGCCGTCAGCGTCAGCACCAGCCTGCTGCAAAACCAGGGCGAAAAGCCGATCCGCGAATTCATCGACTACCTGGTGGCAAACGTGGCCCCCTCCTTGAGCCTGGATGTCAAGGAAGGCGAACCCGCCGCCGCCAACAAACGCGCCGAACTCGTTTCCAAGATCACCGAGTTTATCGGCAACATCCGCAGCGGCGCTCTCGGGGTCACCAGCACGATCGCGCTCGTTCTCGTGGCCATCAGCCTCCTGCGCACCATCGAGGCGGCCTTCAACGACATCTGGGGCGTGAACCGCGGCCGCGGCTGGCTGCGCAGCTCGGTGCAGTACTGGGCGGCCATCACCCTCGGGCCGATCATCCTCGTGCTGGCGGTCGGCCTGGCCGGCAGTCCCCACTTCGAGCGCACCACCGCCCTGCTCACCCGGCTGGGCTGGGTGGGCATCTTCCTGCTGCAACTGGTCCCCTTCGCCGTGGTCAGCCTGGCCTTCGGCCTCTTCTATCAGCTCATGCCCAATACGCGCGTGCGCTGGCAGGCCGCCCTCCTCGGCGGACTGGTTGGCGGCTGCCTGTGGCAGTTGAACAACCTCTTCAATGTCCTCTATGTCTCCAAGGTCGTTTCCTACAGCAAGATCTATGGCAGCCTGAGCATCGTGCCGCTCTTCCTGATCGGCCTCTACTTTTCCTGGCTGATCGTGCTCTTTGGCGCGCAGGTGGCCTACGCCTTTCAGAACCGGCAGGCCTACCTCGATGACAAGGTCGCCGAAGCGGTCAGCCAGCGCGGCCGCGAGTTTGTCGGGCTGCGAATCATGACCGCGGTGGCGGACTGCTACCGGCGCGGGCTCAAAGCGCCTGGCGTCAACCAGGTGGCCGGCGTATTGGGGGTTTCCACCCGGCTGGCCGGCCAGGTGCTGCACTCGCTCCAACAGGCCCGCCTGGTCGTGGAAGTGGCCGACCGCGACACAGGCTACGTTCCCTCGCGCCCCCTGGACCAGATCACCCCCCACCAGGTGATCCAGGCGTTGCGGGCCGGCCATGGCATCGAACCGGCCACCCGCGAGGACGGCCTGCGCGACACAGTGCGCCAGGAATGGCAGCGCATCCGCAACGCCGAACAGGCCGCCGCCGACTCGGTCACCCTGTCCGACCTGCTGGACCGCGGAGCCCCACCGGAACCCCCCAACGGCCTCAAGCCGCCCTCTCCATAACGACAGCCCAACTCGCCTGCAACCATGCGATCGATCCTTCCCGCCGCCTTGGCAATCTTCGTCATTGCCGGGGGTCCGTCGGCGTTTCCCGCGCAAAAGATTCCGAACCGTCCGAACATCCTGTTCATCATGTCGGACGATCACGCCTACCACGCCATCAGCGCCTATGGCGGGCGGCTCAACCAGACGCCGCACCTCGACCGCCTCGCCCGCGAGGGCGTCCGCTTCGACCGCTGCTTTGTGGTCAATTCGATCTGCACGCCCAGCCGCGCCACCATTCTCACCGGCCTCTACAGCCACTTGAATGGCTGTCCGGCCTTCAACCGGTTCGACGGCGGCCAGCGCACCGTGGCCCGGCTGCTCCAGAAGGGCGGCTATCACACCGGCATGATCGGCAAATGGCACCTCGGCAGCGATCCGACAGGCTTCGACCGCTGGATCATCCTGCCGGGACAGGGTATCTACAACGATCCCGCCTTCCTGACCCCGTCCGGCCGCCGGGTGATCAAGGGCTACGTCACCGACATTATCACCGACCTCGGCGTGGATTTCCTGGAGAACCGCCCCAAGGACAAGCCCTTCTTCCTGATGCTGCACCACAAGGCTCCCCACCGGGAATGGACGCCCGATCCGAAGAATCGCGAGAAGTTTGCGGGGCGGCAGTTTGCCGAGGCGCCGACGCTCTGGGACGATTACAGCACCCGGGCTGACGCCCTGCGCGAGAATGAGCAAACGGTGGCGCGGGATCTCACGCGGCGCGATCTCAAGCTCCAGCCCCCGCCCGGCCTGAAACCCGGGCCCGAACTGCAGCGGTGGTGGGGGACCAAGCCGACGGAGGTGGAGATCGAGCGCCCGGGCGGGCGCGTCACCCTTGCCGGACGGGACCTCGTCCAATGGAAGTACCAGCGTTATCTCCAGGACTACCTGGCTTGTGTGCAAGGGATCGACGACAACGTGGGACGGCTTTTGGCCTATCTCGAGCGGGCCGGGCTGCTCGAAAACACCGCCATCTTTTACACGAGCGACAACGGCTTCTTCCTCGGCGACCACGGCCTTTACGACAAGCGGTTCATGTACGAGGAGTCCCTGCGCATCCCGCTCCTGGTGCGCTGGCCGGGAACGATCCAGCCGGGGACGGCGTCGGAAGCGCTCACACTCAACCTGGATTTCCCCGAGACCTTCCTCGACATCGCCGGCCTCCGGGCGCCCGCGGACATGCAGGGACGCAGCCTGGTTCCGCTGCTGCGCGGCGAGCGGCCGGCCGACTGGCGGCGCAGCTTCTATTACCGCTACTACCACGACCCCGGCCACCACAACACCCGCGCTCACTACGGCATGCGCACCGAAACCCACAAGCTGATCTATTACTGGAAAACCGATCAGTGGGAGATGTTCGACCTCGTCAAGGACCCGTTCGAGCTCCGCAACATCTACAAGGATCCGTCGGCTGCTCCCATCGCGG
>JAKLEJ010000526.1 GCA_022711695.1 Verrucomicrobiota bacterium
AGGGCGTTGCGGAGCCCCATCTCGGGCGAGGCCAGGCGGATGAGGGGCGCGGCGCGGCGCAAGGCGGTCACGTCTTGAATGGTGCGGCCGGGGGCCTGGTCGGCCAGATGCTCCTGGTGGGCCGGCAGCGGCTGGCTGTCGGTCAGGACCTTGTCCAGGCCGCCCATGGCGATGAGGGCCTCTTTCATGCCGTTTTCCATGCCCTTGACCAGGGCCGACATGGCTACGAGGCTCGAGACGCCCAGGATGATGCCCAGCATCGTCAGCAGCGAGCGGAACTTGTGGGACCAGATTTCTTTCAGGCCCACGGTCAAAGCGTTGGTAAGACTCATCGCATTTCTATGATGGGCAGCGCCACCCGGCTGGCCGGGTCGGGCGTTTCGCCCAGGAACTGGGCCGCCTGTTCGTCGAACCAGCGGGTGTCGTCGGTGACAAACGGCAGGACGCGACCGGGCCGGGTGCGGCCCACGCACAGCCTCCCCAATTGACGCAAACCCTCGGCGACGTATTCTGCGCAACGCTCGGCGGAGTCCACGAGCGTGACTTCGGGTCCGGCGACGGCGGCGATGGTCGCGCGGAGGAGGGGATAGTGGGTGCAGCCCAGGACCAGGGTGTCGATGCGCCGCTGGAGGAGGGGGGCGAGGTACTCGCGCAGGACCGCCTCGGTGACCGGCCCCGAGGTCCATCCCTCCTCGACCAGCGGGACCAGCAGCGGACAGTCGCGGACGACAAGTTCGAGGGAGTCGTCCCGGGCCAGAAAGGCGCGGGTATAGGCCTGGCTGCGGATGGTGGCGGGGGTGGCAATGACGCCGATGCGGCGGTTGCGGGAGGCGGCCAGAGCGGCGCGGACGCCCGGGAGGATGACGCCGAAGAGGGGCAGATCGAAGCGCCGCTCGAGGGTGGAGAGGGCCCAGGCCGAAGCGGTGTTGCAGGCCACCACCACGGCCTTGACCTGCTGGTCGGCCAGGAACTGGGTGTCCTCGCAGGCGAAGCGGACCACGGTGGCGGGGGACTTGGTGCCGTAGGGCACCCGGGCGGTGTCGCCCAGATAAACCAGGTCCTCGTTCGGGAGCGCCCGGCGCATCTGCCGGACCACCGTCAGGCCGCCGATGCCCGAGTCGAAGACGCCAATGGGGAGGTCGGAGACGTGCATGGGCTCAGGTTGCCGGCGCGATGAGGCGCTGATAGCTCTTGATCCCCTCGACCAGCGAGCCGGCCAGTTGTTTCCGCCATGCGCTGCTATAGAGTTTCTTGCTGTCGTCCGGGTTCGACATGAACCCGGCCTCGACCAGCACGGCGGGCATGGTCGCCTGGCGGAGCACCGCCCAGCGGGCCCGCCGCACTCCGCGGTCCTCCATCTTCAGTCGGGAAACCATCGAGCGCTGCAGGTGGTAAGCCAGGAGGAGATTGGCGTCGTTCTGCCGATTGCCGGGCAGTGGGCCCGTGCCGGCGCCCTCGCCCCGGGCGTTGGTCGAAGCCGCGTAGGGCGGGGTCAGGCAATAGACTTCGGCGCCGCTGGCCTCGCGGTTGCCGGCGGCGTTGAAGTGCAGGCTGACGAACAAGTGGGCGCCGCGTTTGCGGGCGATCTCCGGCCGGGTGTCCAGCTCCAGGGAGGTGTCCCAGGACCGGGTGAGGAAGGCCTTGTAGCCGGCCTTGCGAAGCTGGGCCGCCAGCTCGCGGGCCAGGGACAACGTCAGGTCCTTCTCCAGCCGTTTGCCTTCGAGATTGCCGGTGTCCCGTCCGCCATGCCCGGCGTCGATGCAGATCAAGGGGGTTTTGACCCCCTGCCGACGCGTGGGCCAAAGCAGCGGATGAACGGTCGTCTGCAAATCCGCCAGGGCGATCAGCGGGGCGGCGCTCTGTAGCAGGACGGGGGCGGTCAGAAACACGCTGATGCCGTTGACGATCATGCGCTGGGAATTCACGGTGAACTCGAGCCGGGCGGAGCTGTTGGTGAGGCGGAAATCCCGGCTGTTGAGCCAGTGGCCCCGGAAGCCCTGCAGCCGCGCCCAGTCCTGAAGGCGCACATGCTCGCGCCCGCCCACGGACACGCGGCTGAGCTGGCTGAGCGGGGCTGGCGCAGCCCCGGCCAGCCACGCCAGCAGCATCCACATGGCAAGCGCAAGCCTCATCGAGCGTCGGGCGACTTTGCCCGCAACGGGGCCGGGGGGCAAGCGGCGAGTGGGCCGGCCCCGCGAGGAAGGGTCTGCCAAAAATGCGCAAGCCCGGGACGAAAGCCCTGCCGAAGGGGGGAGCGGGCAGATGGGACCGATTCAGCATTGAAGCCGCCAGCCCGCTGGTTTAAGAAGAGCCGGCCGACGCGCCACCCGATGAACAGACAGAAGTGGGAACAGATCAAGGCCCTTGCCCGCGGCGAGACGGTTTCGCCGCCGCCGGTCGCCCTCATTATCGACAGCCCGTGGATGCCGGGTTACCTGGGAATCTCGACCCTGGATTACCTGACCGTGCCCGAGGTGTGGCTGGAGGCGAACCTGCGCGTGGAGGCCGAGTTTCCCGAAATCACGTTTCTGCCCGGCTTCTGGGTGGAAATGGGCATGTGCGCCGAGCCGAGCGGGTTCGGATGCCGGGTGAGTTTCCACGCGCACAAGACTCCCGTCGCCCACCCGATGCTCAGCGGCATCGAGGACCTGGGGCGCGTCCCCACGCCCAATCCGCAGACCGACGGGCTGATGCCGGTGATCCTGAATTTCTACCGCCGTCTGGAGCCGCGGGCGGTTGACGCCGGGCATGCGATCAAGGTGGTGGCGGCGCGCGGCCCGCTGACGGTCGCCTCGCACCTGATGGGCGTGACGGAATTCCTGCTCGGGCTCAAGCTCAACGGCGCCGAGACCCACCGGCTGCTGCGGGTGACCACCACGCTGGTGCGGAACTGGCTCGAGGCGCAGGCGGCAGCACTCCAGGGCGTGGAGGGCATCCTGGTTTTGGACGATATCG
>JAKLEJ010000527.1 GCA_022711695.1 Verrucomicrobiota bacterium
AGTTCATCGACGACCACCGCGAGCCGGCGTTGGGCGTCATGGCGCTGCCCCCTCGCCTCCAGAGCCAACTCCGTTCGTCCCGCCCCATCGTAAACATTGGAAAGCTTGAGCGACACCAATCGAAGACTGACCCGCCGCTTCCAGGCCTGGCTGAAGAGTCGGTGCAGATGGCCATACACGTCGGTTTCAAGATCGGTGGGTTCGGCCAGGCTTTCACTCCGTTGGTCTTCGGCCATGTCGTTGTAGCGCACCTTCACGGTCAGCGTGCGAATGCACTTGCCGTCGGCGCGCACCCGGGCCATGAGCTCATCGGCCATCCGGCAAAGCGCCGCCTCGGCGTATTCCTCGTCGGTGATGTCCGCCTCGAAGGTCCGCTGTTGACCGTAGGATTTGGCCGGGGCGCTGACCGGGGCCACCGGCCGCTCGTCGATGCCCTCGGCATGGGCCTTGAGCTGGGGCGCCAGGCTGCCCACCAGCAGGTGAAGGAGGTCGGCGGGCGTCTGCGCCACCTGCCGGATGAACGCCAGCCCCGCCGCGTTCAAACGCTGCGCCGTCTGCGGCCCCACCCCGGGCAGCCAGCGGTTGGGCAGCGGATGCAAGAAACAGGTCTCCCGCCCCGCGGGCACAAACCGGAAGGCCGCCGGCTTGTTCAGCTTGGAGGCGATCTGGCTCACCAGCTTGTTGCTGGCGATGCCTTCGCTGACGGAAATCTTGAGCGACTCGCGGATGGCGCGGCGGATGCGCTCCGCCACCTCCAGCGGCGGACGCGGCGTCGCGCTCAGGTCGAAGTAGCCCTCGTCGATCGAGGCGATTTCCACGTCCGGCGTGAAATCGTGCGCGTAGCTGAACATCCAGCCGGAGAACCGCTCGTATTTCTCGAAGTCGCCGGGCAGGACAATCAGCTTGGGGCAGAGGCGGCGCGCCCGCACCGTGGGCATGGGCGTATAGACGCCAAACTGGCGGGCCTCGTAGGAAGCCGAGGCGATGACGCCCCGCTTCTCCCCGCCCACCGCCACCGGCCGCCCCCGCAGGCGCGGATCCGAGGCCTGCTCCACCGACGCAAAGAAGGCGTCCGCGTCCAGATGGACAATGACCCGCGACATGAAAAAAGGGCAAAGGCGAACCCGTCAGGCGCCGGGGCCGCGCTCACTTGCGCTTGCGGATCAGGGCCACCATCACGCCCTGGATGACCAGTTCGCTGGCGGGCATCATTTTCGGATAACGCGGGTTCTCGGCCCGCAGCCACGGCTTGCCCCGCTCCATGAAAAAGGTTTTCAAGGTGGATTCGTTGTCGATCAGCGCCGCCACCACGTCCCCGTTGCGCGGCGTCAAGCCGTGCTCCAGCACCACCACGTCCCCGCTCAGGATATGCCGGCCAATCATGGAATCGCCCCGCACCTCCAGGGCAAAAGTGCGCGCCCCCGGCCGGATGCCGAGAGTCTCGACATCCACCGACACACACCCCAGGGCCTCCTGCCGCCGGTCCTCGGCAAAACCGGCGGGAACGGACCCCAACAGCGGAATGTCCGCCACCTCCCGCCGCAGGGATTGCAGGGGGGAAACCACCCGCAGGGAACGCGCCCGGCCCGGCGCCGCCGCCAGCAGTCCCTTCCTCCGCAACAAGCGCAGATGGTCCGCCACCGTGGTCAGACTGCGAAATCCAAACTGCTCGGCGATCTCCCGAAAGCTGGGCGCGCCCCCTTCCTGCCGCTGCCGCCGGCCAATGAATTCGAGGATCGCCCGCTGCCTGTCCGTCAGCCCTTTCATATACCGTATAAATATACGGTATAACACCCCTCCGTCAAGCCCGAATCCGCAGCGAACGTCCTTGGAACTTAAGGGCGGCAGCCAGGCCCGAACGCACAGCCGGTTGGCGGCGCAGGGGATACGGAGATCCGGAGAGTCCGAATTGGCTGGACGGCGGGAGGAGAACCCCGCTAGGTTGAGCGCGCAACCAGACAGTCGGATGGACCCATTGGCCCAACTAGTTCCGCCTGCGCTGCGGCAGGGCGCCTTGCCCTGCCTGAGGAGAGTTCTTCCCGGGGTTCGAGGCCGCTTTTTCCGCATCCTGGGGCTGGGCCTGGCCGTCGGGGCTCTCCTGGGGAGGGCGGAGGGCGCCCCGGCGCTTGCGTGGCAACCCTGCCCGGGCGGGCGGTTTGCGCGACTGACCGTGCCCGCCGGGGGACGCGCCGGTTTCAGCCTGATCGGTCCTGAGGCGACCGGAATCTATTTCACCAACCAACTCTCCTACCAGCGGTCGCTGACCAACCAGAACCTGCTGAACGGGGCGGGGGTGTGCGCCGGGGATTACGATGGGGACGGCCTGACGGATGTGTATTTCTGCAACCTCGAGGGGACCAACGGCCTGTTCCGCAACACCGGACAGTGGCGATTCGAGAACGCGACCGCAAAAGCCGGCGCCGGCTGCGAGCACCAGACCTCGCGGGGGGCGGCGTTTGCGGACGTGAACGGCGACGGCCGCCCCGACCTGCTGGTGACTTCGCTGCACGGACCCAACGCCTGCCTGCTCAACGACGGCCGCGGCGGGTTTCGCGATGTGACTGCCGAAGCCGGACTGACGCTGATGAGCGCCGGGTGCGAGAGCCTGGCGCTGGCGGATATCGACGGGGATGGGGACCTGGACCTTTATGTGGCCAACAACGGCGAGAACTCGGTGCTGCGCAGCGGCGGCTCGATCGCGGTGCGGATGGTGGGAGGGCGGCCGCAGGTGGTGGGCCGGGCCTCGCAGAGGCTGCGCATCGTCAACGGCCTGCTGATCGAATTCGGCCCGCCCGACGCCCTCTACCTGAACGACGGACAAGGCAAGTTCACGCTGGTTTCGTGGACCGATGGCGCGTTTCTGGACGAGAACGGCCAGCCGCTGCGCGAGGCGCCGCGGGACCTGGGGCTCACCGCCAGCTTTCGCGATCTGAACGGCGACGGGGCCCCGGA
>JAKLEJ010000528.1 GCA_022711695.1 Verrucomicrobiota bacterium
AGGTAAGGCACGGCGGGCAGCCCGTTGGTGTCCTTGAAGTTCTTGAACTGGTCGCTGTTGAGCCAGATGGCGTAGAAGCGGCCGGGCTGGAGTTTGACCGGCAGCACACAAGTGCGCCCATCTTCGAGGTAACGCGGCTGGCCTGCGGTCTCAGGATAGTTCTCCGGCCCCAGGGTGGACCACGACCAGGAGCCGTCGGTCATCGGTTTGCTGTAGGTTACCTTGATTTCGCTCAGCGCGGGGTCCACGCCGGTGGCGCCGGAGGCCGGCACGGTGCTGACGACCACGGGAGGGGCCGAGGCCACGTTCAATTCTGCGGCCCCGGCGCGGGCCAGAGGCGCCGCGATCATCGCGGCCAGGAGGAGGGAGGTTGCGTTCTTCATGTTCGATTCCTTTCAAGTGGGGGAGCGCCGGGTTGTTGCCGGGCTCCCGCCGGAGTTCACGGTTTGGTTTCAAAACTCAACAGATACGGGACGGCCTGGAGACCGTTGGTTCCCTGAAAGACCTGGACCTTTTCGCCGTTGAGCCAGAGGGCGTGGAAACGTCCTGGCTGGAGTTTCACCGGCAGGATGCAGGTGCGGCCGTCCGCCAGCCAGCGGGGCGGGCCGGTCTGGAGAGCCGCCGGCGCATCGAAGACCAGGGCCGGCGCCTTCCGCATGGTTTGGCTGAAGGTGACGCGGATTTCCGTCAGCGCGGGATCGACCGCCGCCGCTCCGGAGGCCGGCGCGGTTTGCACCACCACCGGCGGGACCGCCTCGGGCGCGACCGGGGGAGCGGCCGGCCCTTCGCTTAGGGTGTCGGTCAAAGGCGCGTTGGCGGCCGAGGTTGTCCTGGGGGCCGCCCGCCGCAGTTGGAAATCGCGGGCCACCCGGCGCTGGGCGAAGGGCCGGGGCCCCAGCGAGGTCGTAAGCGCCTCGTAGCCGGGCGCGGCGATCAAGAGGGTCCTTTGTTTGGCATACCAGCCCACGTAGAGAATGAACCGGCCGTTCGTGCCGGTGCGGGCGTTGGGCGCGCGCGGGTCCCCCGGCGAGTGAGGCCCGAGCGGCAGCAGGGTGAGCGCGGCGTCACGGATCGGCAGACCGCTGGCGCTGTCGGCGACGAGCCCGCTCAAGAAGACGCTGGTGGGACAAAACAAGCGGCCCAGGAGCAGCGCGGCCAGAAAGACGCCGGTGACGCAAGCCAACCGGACGGTCTGACGGCCCCGCAGCGCCCACCAGGTCAGCCCATACAGCGCCGCCACCACCGGCACAATGTGGAAGAACGACCAATCCAAGGAGTTCTCGGCGATTTGAAACAGCGTCCAGCCGGCCAGGAGCAGCACCGCCGCCAGGCCGTCGCGCCGCCAGCCGACAACGAACCCGGCCAAGAACAGCAATTCGCCCACGGTGCTCAACCTGACTCCTTCCGGCTGCCGGGCCAGCGGTGGAAGCCCTTCCGCAATGATGAACATCGCGAAGAAGGCAAAGACCATCGTGCCGAGAATCCGCGCCGTCCACCGCGTCGCCCACACCCAGGAGGGGAGCGCGCCGGTGGCGCCCGGGCCCGTGGCAGCGGCTGATCGAAACGCCGTCGTCTTCCGTTTGGCGGGAAGCGGCCCGCCGGCCTCGCGGCCCGAGATGGTCTCGACATCCAACTTGACCTCGCTGGCGTGCTGGTAGCGGCGCTCGCGTTCCTTCTCGAGCGCGTGCAGCACCACGTCGTCCAACCGCGCGTCCACCGCCGCCTTTTGCGAGGGAAGCTGGAACTTGCCCAAAGGAAGCTCGCCGGTGAGCATTTCGTAGAAGACCACCCCCAGGGAATAGATGTCGGCGCGGTGGTCCACCTCCTGGGGGCGTTCGATCTGTTCCGGGGCCATGTAATGGGGAGTGCCCATCACCTCGCGCGGCCGGGTCAGACGCTGGCTCGGAAGCTCGGCGTCCGCCAGCTTGGCCAGCCCGAAATCGGCGATCCGCACCCGGCCGATCTTGTCCACGAGGATGTTCTCCGGCTTGATGTCGCGGTGGACCACGCCCTGGCGGTGGGCGTATTCCAGCGCCTCGCAGATCTGCGGGACCAGGGAAAGGGCGGTCTCGGGCGGCAGTTTGCGATCGGCCAGCAAGTGTCGCAGGGTCACACCCTCGATGAATTCCATCAGGAAGAAACAGAACCCGCCGGCCTGCCCGAAGTCGTGGACGGCGACTATGTTCGGATGGCTGAGCCGGGCGAGGGCGCGGGCCTCGCGGCTGAACCGCGCCGCAAAGGCGCTGTCGCCGGCGGATTCCATGGGCAGAATCTTGAGGGCCACCAGCCGGTCGAGCTGCCGCTGGCGGGCGCGATAGACCGCGCCCATGCCGCCCTGGCCGACCAGCTCGAGGATTTCAAGCTGCGGGAAGAGGGGCGCAAGTTGCTCCAGCGGCGGCGGGACGAACCCCCGGGGCCTGGGCGCCGGCGGAGGCGCGCCTGCGGCGCCGGTTTCCAGGCCGCTGCCCAGCCCGGCTTTAAGCAGGCAGGCGGGGCACAGCCCCTGGACCGCCTTTGGCCCAAGGGGCTGCCCGCAATGCTCGCAAATGCGCGCTGTTTCCATAATGCCCGCCGAGTGTTACCACGCGACCGCGGGGAAAAGGTTTCAAATTATCTCCGGAACCTCTCAGGCCGGGCCGGCCAGGGCGCGGAAGAGGTGGCGCAGTTCCTCCTCGATCTCGGCCGGGCTGGCGACGGTCTGCGCCACCTCGTCGCGCAGCAGTTCCCGGTAGCGCTGGCGCAGCCTTCGGACCTGGGTCTTGACGGTGTTCTCCGGCATCTCCAGGCGCCGGGCCAGCTCTGCGTAAGGAAGGGCGCTGCGCTCGCCGGTGAGGCAGAACTTGAGTTCGGCGAACAAGGATGCCTTGCCGTCCAGCTCCTGCTCGCGCCGCAGCCGGGCGAAGACGGTGTCGAGCAGGGCCAGCGCCCAGTTTTGCTCGTAAAGCAGCTCG
>JAKLEJ010000529.1 GCA_022711695.1 Verrucomicrobiota bacterium
GTCACGGCTCGCTGGGGTTGGCGCAGGCGCACCCGCACCCTCCCCTCCGCCAGCGGTTCCACGGTGGCCGGCGTGCCCGGATGATTGTAGCGAATCTTGGTCAGGGCCTCGAAACGTCCAGGCGGCGGGTCAAAGGCGATCCAATTGCACCCATCGACGACGAACTCGGCCCGCTCGAGCGCGGCGTTGTCGCCCACGATCACGCGGTTGGCGGCCGGATCGAGGTCCACCACGTAGAGCGGCCGGGCCGCCGGAATCCTCAAGCCGCGCCGCTGCCCGACGGTGTAGAACTCGATGCCCTCGTGGCGGCCCACCACCTTGCCCTCCAGGTCCACGATCTCCCCCGAGTGCGGCTTCACCAGGCCCGAGTCCCGCAGAAAGGCCCCGTAATCGTTGTCCGGCACAAAGCAGATTTCCATGCTCTCCTCCTTCTCGGCCGTCTTGATCCGGCGCTGGCGGGCGGCCTCGCGGGTGCGGGCCTTGGTCAGCTCGCCCAGGGGCAGGAGGATGCGCGCCAATTGGTCCTGGCGGAGAGAAAACAAGAAATAGCTCTGGTCCTTGCGCGGATCGCAGCCGCGGCGCAGCCGCGTCCGCCCGCCGGGGTCGGCGCGGTCGATGCGCGCGTAATGGCCTGTGGCCACGTAGGCCGCCTCGAGCTGCCGGGCGCACCGGATCAGCGCGCCGAACTTGGTGTGCTCGTTGCACATCACGCACGGGTTGGGGGTGCGGCCAGCCTGGTATTCCCGGGCAAAATACTCGATCACGCGCTTCCGGAAATCCTCCGCCTCGTTGATCGTGTAGTGCCGGATGCCGAGCTCGGAGGCCACGGTCCGCGCGTCCTGGACCGCGTCCGGCCCGCAGCACCGGTCCCCCATCCGGTCGGCGCTTTCCTGCGGCCAGAGTTTCAGGGTGACACCGATCACCTCGTAGCCCTGTTCCAGCAACAGGGCCGCGGCCGCGCACGAATCCACTCCGCCGCTCATCCCCACCACCACCCGCTCTGGCTTCTTCTCGATCACTCGCGGAAAATAGCCCTTCCGCCCATGGGTGTAAAGCCGTCGGAATCCGCGCGCAAGCCGCCCTTTCGGGCCAGCACCCGGCTGCGGTGGAGTGCGCATCGGGCGCGTTCTGGACGCCTGGCGCCTTCGAAGGCGCCTCAGGCCGGACAGCCAGGAAACGTCACTTGCGGAGCGGGAAGCCCGGGGCGTGCCCGCTCCCGCCGCGGGTGCGGGCGGGGGCGAGCCATCCCCGCAAAGAAAACGCTCCGGGCGGGGGCCCGGAGCGTCTCGCGTTCTGTTGGATCGCCGGGGAACCGCTCAGGAGCAGCCCTGGCTTTCGCCGCAATTGAGGCACTTGTAGCAGGCCCCGTTGCGCACGGTCACGTGGCCGCAGACCGAGCAAAGCGGCGCGTCCATCTGGTTGACGAAGCTCCGGGTGAGGGCGCTCCCTTCCTGGGGTTTGGCCGCGCTGGCGGAGCCGCCGTTGCCTTCCTTGGCTTTGTCGGCGGGGTCGGCGTCATCCGAGATCGGCAGCAGGCCGGGCACCGGCCGGTCCACGCGGCGGCGGATTTCCTCGATCAGGCCGGGAATGGCCAGTTCCTGCTGGCCGCGATTGGAGCTGGTGGCCTCGCGAAAGCCGGGCAGGAACTGCTGGCCCATCCAGCGGAAGATGTAGTCCATGATGGACGAGGCGTTGCGGATGTCCGGGTTCTTGGTGAGGCCGCTGGGTTCGAACCGCTGGTGAGAGAACTTGCGCACCAGGGCCTCGAGAGGCACTCCGTACTGCAGCCCGATGCTGGTGAGGGTGGCCACGCTGTCCATCAGGCCGCCGATGGTCGAGCCTTCCTTGGCCATGGTGATGAAGAGCTCGCCGGGCTGACCGTCCTGGAACAGGCCGACCGTGAGATAGCCCTCGTGGCCGGCGATGTTGAACTTGTGAGTGATGGCGGTGCGGGTCTCGGGCAGGCGCCGCCGCAGCGGCTTGCCCACCTGCTCGCCCAGCCGGGCCACTTCCGTCTCGAGCTCGCGGATGCGGGCCTCCAGCGACGCCGTGTCCGCCTCGGCCTTCCCGGGCGTGTCGGAGGTCTGGCGGGTGTTCAACGGCTGGCTGCGTTTGGAGCCGTCGCGGTAAATGGCCACGCACTTGAGCCCCATCTTCCAAGCCTGCACGTAGGCGTCGCGCACGTCCGCCGCGGCGCTTTCGTTGGGCATGTTGACGGTCTTGGAGATGGCCCCGCTGATGAACGGCTGGGCGGCGGCCATCATCCGGAGATGGGCCATGTATTGAATGCTGCGCCGGCCGCGGAAGGGCTTGAAGGCGCAATCGAACACGGGCAGATGCTCGGGCTTGAGGCCGCTCTGCCTGACTTCGGCCGGCGCCCCCGCCCCGGTTTCAGCCGGCTCCTCGACGTCCTCGATGGTGTCGTAGCGGCCGATGTGCGAGAGGATGGCCTCGATGGCTTCCTCGCCGTAGCCCAGGCGGTGGAGGGCGTCGGGCACGGTGCGGTTCACGATCTTGAGCGAGCCCCCTCCGGCCAGCAGTTTGTATTTGACCAGGGCGATGTCGGGCTCGATGCCGGTGGTGTCGCAATCCATGAGGAAGGCGATGGTGCCGGTCGGGGCCAGCACGGTCACCTGCGCGTTCCGGTAGCCATGGTCGGCGCCCATCTTGAGGGCCCCCTCCCAGCAGCGCCGCGCCTCCTCCTTGAGGTAGCCGAACTCCTGGCTGGGGTGAATGTCCTCGACCGCCGCGCGGTGCTGCCGAACGACGCCTAGCATGGACTCGACATTGTCCGGCTGGAGCGGCTTGGGCACATGGGCGCAGCGGGCGTCGCGGTAGCCTTGGAACGGGCCCTTGATGGCGGCCATCTCGGCGCTGCGCTCGTAAGCGTGGCCGGTCATGATGGCGGTGATCGCTCCCGCCAGGGCCCGGGCCTCGTCCGAGTCGTAG
>JAKLEJ010000053.1 GCA_022711695.1 Verrucomicrobiota bacterium
GAGGATGGTCCCGCGGCGGTGTATGGGCCAGTCTTGCGGGTCTCAAACCTGCGCCAACGACGCGCCGAAACCGACCTTGCGGCCGATAGTGAGCGCCAACGGCGCCAAACATCGGAGCCAAGGGCCACGCCCTTTCAGGGCTCATTGGGTGGTTGGTAGGGGCGTTGTTCCAGGGCGTTGCCCTTCGCTGCGATGTCTTGCCCCTTCGGGGCTGTCGACCTCGCGGGCGTCGATGTCGAGGTTGCGGACGCGGAGGCGGAGTTTGGCGCGAAGGCTGCGGCGGACGGCAGCGATGTCCTCGCATGCAGGCATGAACGCAATGTAGGTCGCGACAAACAAAGCAGTCAAACCGCAATCGCCGTTCCGTATCTGCGCGCAGCCTGTCCTTCCTGGCCAGCCTTGGGCGCTCTCGAACGCGCGCCAGATTGCCAGCGCTCGCGATGCAGATTCAAGACGGCCGGTCGCGCAAAAGCTCCCGGATGCGCGCCGCCACGGCGTCTGGAGAAACAAGGCTGTGTTCCCAGATGCGCAGAACGCGCCAGCCCCGGCCCCGCAGCCGCGTGGTCGTGGCGCGGTCCCGCGTTTTGTTCCGGGCGATCTTTGCCTCCCAGTAGGCGCGGTGGCTGGCGGGCATCCGGCAATGCCATCGGCACCCGTGCCAGAAACAGCCGTCCACGAACACCGCCAGCCTGTCCCGCGGGAAGACGAAGTCCGGCTTGCCCGGCAGGGGCCGGCGGCGCCGCCAGCCGGCGATCCGGTGGGCGCGCAGAATGGAAATCAGCCTCAGCTCGGTGGCGCGGTTGCCCGTCGAGCGAACCGCCGCCATCACCCGAGACCGCTGCCGTTTGCTGAACACATCCGCCATGCATTGAATCTAGCGGGTCTCGGGCCGATGGAAACCTTCCTTTCGCGTGTTCGACGCCGTTGCGCCCCAGTGACCGTAAGCGCGGCTCAGGGGCCAACTGGAGAGTTGACGCTGAGGGCCGAACGGCTGGATAACGGCGTCATGCAAATCCATTGGTCTGCCGGACTGGTCTTGTGCGTCATCGCCGCGCTGCAACCCGGCGCCTGGGCCGCTCCCGAGCTCGAGGCCAAGGCCGTCGAGCGCCTCTGGAAATCGGGGGAGACGCTGCCGGTCGAGATTGCGGCGCGTTTCCCGAACCCGCCCCTCAGGGTCGAGAACGACACCGGAATCAACGTGCTGGTGGATTTGGCCCACCAATGCGCCTTCGCCACGATGTGGGGCCTGCCCGACAAGCTTCACTCCCTCGGGTTCCGTTGCATCGTGAGCCACGCGGCGCTGGATACCGTGCTCACTCCTGGAAAACCAAGCCGAATGCGCATCCCCGTCGGACGAGCCGAGGACGGGAAGGCCATCCGGGCCTTCGGCTGGGTCCCCAATCCCGAGTTCAACGTGGCGGTGACGTTTCAATCGGACGTCAATGCCCAGGCCTACCTTCCCGAGGAACGCAAAGCCCTGGAGGTTTTTGTGAGAAGCGGCGGCGGCCTGGTGATCCTCGACAACGGCCTGGGGGGCAAATCCCGGCTGCAGGCCTGGGCCAGCCGCAGTCTCGCGACCACGTTCGGGGCGGATTTCGAGGGCTGCCTTGCGGGACGGACCGACAGCCCGATCGGCGCGGGTTGGGAGATTGTCAGCAAGAACGCCGCAGGAGGGCCGGCCGTGGCCCGGCGGGTCGTTGGGCAGGGACGGGTCGTCCTGGTCACTGCGTTCAAGGACATCGATTGGGACAGCAAGACCGACAAGGCCCAGGCGGCGGCCCGAAAGGCGCTGCTCAAGGAAGTGGTGCAGTGGGCTGCGGGAGGCCGCAAGCCCGTGGGCGGCGAGGCGCGCTTTTCTCAAACGCTGGGCGGCGGGGGCGGAATCTACCCGGAACTCGAAGAGCGCCTCAAAGGCGCGGTGGTTTATTATTCGCGCAACCAGAAGTCGAATCTCCTCGAGGCGGTGCGCCAGGAGCTGCCGCGAATCTCCGGCCATCTCTACGGCTGGCTGCCCTCGCCGGTTCCGGAAGAGCCGATGTTCATCATCCTCGCTGCTGGCGGAGGCGGAGGGTGGGCCGTCAACGCCTTCTACCCCAAGGAGACCGGCGTGATCTCGCTGGACGAGGTCGGCTTGTTTGGCGTGTTTGCCCATGAGCTGGGCCATACCATGAGTGGCCCAAGGAACAGCCGGGGAGAGGTGGCGGGGGACTGGTTCGACGGGAATCAAGGCGAGGCGCACGCCGGCTGGTGGCAGGGCAAGATCCTCGCCCTCTACAGCGACAACAAGTCCATGCGGGACTGCAACAACCTGCTCAAGAACGACAAAACCGCCTCGGAGTTGGACCTGGGTTTGCCGGACCGGGAGGCCTACAAGAAGTGGGGCAACGGCAAAGTCTGGCAGAAGCTGTGGTGGATCTGGCAGCAGCTCGATGACCGCTACGGCACAACCTGGTATCCCCGCTGGCGGTGGGTCCAAAACACGCGTTGGCAGGATCAGCCCGGACGCAGGTTGTCCGTGGAGGACATGGTCACGGACATGAGCATTGCCTGCGGGGAAGACCTCTTTCCGTTCTTCAGGAAGATTGGAACGACGCTGCCCCGATCGCGTCTGGACAAGGTCGTGTTCCTGGGGGAAACGCTGTCGCTGCCGGTGGCGCCCCTCGAGATCGCCCCGGCTGGCAACGCGCGCCACGATCCCATCGGCGATTACAGGAAGCCGCTCCGGCGCCAGAATTAGGCCGGAGAAAGATGGCCGCTGGCCACGCGCTCGGCCATTGCTGACACGCCTTGGCGCCGGGGACGCAGACCCGGGGGCTGAGACGAGCCCAAATCTGCGCATGAGCGAGCGCCTGAGGCTGACCAGACAGGGCGACTTACGGGCGGTTTCAGGGCGAGCGTTTTCTTTTGCCGCCCGGGAGCTGCTTGGGCACGCTTCAGTCGTTCCTTGAGGGTGCGTGTAACGTGACTGGCTCTACGAATGAAGCTATGAGACTGTTTCAGATCATCGTGTTTCTTGTGGGGGTTGCGGCCTTCCTGGTATCGGCTTGCTTCACGGGGTCAATGTGGGGAGACACCTTTTGGAAGGTGGGGGTGGCTTTCATGATCAGCGCCATCGTCTGCATTCTCCTGTGGCCTTCGCCCAGGCGGTCGTAAGACCGCCTCGCCGACCGCCCCGCCCCAGTCGCCTGGCTTTCGAGGGAAGGCCGACGCTGAAAACGCATGATCTCCCGCGGTGCGGCACCGTGGGAGATCACGATAGGGCGAAGTTGTGCCTTAATGTGGGCGCCTTGCGGCCCCGGCCACATGGACAATCTCTCGATCGCCCCTGCCTTGAATATCGGCTGCGGACTCGAGAACTTGAGCCGTTTTCTTCCGCGCGGCGCCCCACCCGGGAGGGCGGGCATTCTGGCATGAGGTCTTTTCTACGGCCGAGACCGGCTCGCGTGCGAAAAGGCGCGAAGCTCCCCCACCGTCCACGCGCCGCCCTGTGGCTGGAGAGTGACCCGGATCGAGGCCTTTCCCCGCACCAGCGCCGGGGGCAATTCCACCTCGCTCTCGGCCAGGCGTTTCCACGGGTTGCGGTCCGGGTCGCGCCAGAGTCCCGCCTCGGCGCCGTCCACCAGGACCCGGGCTTGCTGAGGGCTGAGGGCCTGATCGAACACCCGGCGAAGCCGCACCCCCGCATTGGCCGGATCCACGGCCAGGGTGCGCGTCACCGGCGCCGTGGTTTTGAGCACGGCGCAACGCACGGCCACGTCGTCGTCGTCGCCTTCGAAGAAACCCTCCAGCGTTTCGACACCCGCCCCGGAAAACCCGGCCGCGCCGGTTTGCGCCAGCCCGGCCTCGTCGCGCCCGTACCAGAATGCCAGGCTGGCGTAGCGGCTGTCGGTGTCGTTCACCCCGCCGTGCTCGATCGCGCAGCGGATGGCGCTGCGGTAGCGCACCGGGGCCTCGAGATGCACCCGGTAATAGCAGGCCGGAAAATCGTAGAACGTTTTGCCGCCGCCCGCCCGCGCGGCGTCGGCCGCGACATCGCCCACGCAGCCGTGATACGGCGAGTGATTGTCCGCGTTCGGCCAGCAAGCCTGATGGTAGTAATCCTCCGTGCCTGTCCCGTAGAAGGCGGGCGAACGGCTGCCATCCAGATGAAACCGGATGTCTCCCTCGCAGTAATGGCCGCCGATGAGCCGGTGCACCACCCCGACAAATTGCCCCTGTCCCGCGGTTTCCAGGAAGACCCAGTCCCGTCCGCGGACGGTCGGGCCTTCCCGGAAGCGCGCGCGGAAGTAGCCGGCGCGGTCCTCCGGGTAGGGCTCCGGCCGCCACGCCACCGTGTAGCCGACCCCCGCCGCGGCTGCGACGCCGCGGTTCTCCAGCCAAAGGCGGCCGCGTTTCCAGAAGGGCATCGGAAAATGGCAGTAGCCTTCCTCTCCCCGGATGCCGAAGCAGAGCGACGGGATCTCCTGCCACCGGACCCCCGCCCCAAAGAAGAAGCCGACGGGCGTCTCGACCGCCCTCTCCAGGCCATCCCAGGACATGCACAGCCAGAGCGATCCAATCTTGTCTCTTGCCTGGGGGAGGCGCAGCCGCACCGAGGCCACCGCCCCGGCCCCGCTCAGTTCGGCGAGGGTGTGGGAAGCGCCCGCCGGAAGGTCCACAGTTCCGCGCTCTTCGCGCAGGCCCGTCCAGCCCTTCGGATCGCGGCCCTCGCGCGCCCACGCCGACTTCAGCGCCGAGAGGTCCTGGTCGTGCGTCCAGGGAATGCACTTCGAGCGGTCGCGATACCGCTCCGCGATCACATGATAGAACGGGCTCGGATGCCGGGTGGTGATCCGGCAGCTTTCGCGAAATCCGATCGGCACGAAGGACCAGTGCGAGACACATTTCCAGGGCCCGCTGGCCACCAGAGCCTTGCTGACGAACGGCGCCGGAAAGCCCGGGACCCGCCCTTGAAAGAGATCGTCCTGCGGCGCGTCCACCGCCACGCGTCCGTCCACCTCGATGCGCATGTCATGTTCGCCCAACCCCCAGATCGTTCGCACGCTTCCGGGGCCCACGGCGTCGAAGAGCACCGCGCGGCGGATGCCCGCCTCGAAGTCATCGATCGCAAAGGCCGCGCCGTCCTTCTGCAGAAAGCAGATGTCATCGACGAAGAACTGCATCCCGTCGGTCGCGCCCCAGTCCAGGTGGAACAGCAGCCAGAAAGCCTCCACTCCCTGGCGCGGCGTCTTCGAGACATCCAGGACCACGTGGTTCCATTGCCGAGGACGCAGGTCCCGGATGTCGATCTGTGTGGCGGCCCCGCCGCTGTCCAACCGCACGGCGCAGTCCACGCCTCCGTCGGCGTGTGTGGGCCACACCCAGAGCGAGAGGCGGTCGCACGCGTCCAGGTTCAAGCCACCCGAGAGTTGTTTGCGGACCGAGCGCCACCCCGACGATCGCCCCTTCACGAGGACGGTGTGGACAAGCCCGCCCCGTCCACTGTGAACGCGCTCCTTTGTGTACGCCGCCGTCGCGCCGGCGTCCACGTCCGACCACCCGGAAAGCCCTTCTCGCTCCGTCTCGCCCTCGTGGAGGAACCAGCCGCCATCGCCGTTCAAACCTTTCTTGTTGTGGCTCGAGACCTGGTAGCTGGCGACGTCCGCATCGAGCAACGGCAGGTCTTCCACCTCGATCGCGGGGCCGTTGGGACCGACGGCGACCCACAAGCCCAGCGCCGCGGCGAACTTCAGGTTTCCCAGCATATCGGAACACCCCCCCTTTGTCATCGGACCACCTCGATCACGGCTTCGGTCCACTCGCGCAAATCGATGTCCTCCGAGACGACATCCGCCACGATCACGCGCGGCCCCGCAGGGCATTCGTGCGAGACGCGGACGGACATCCGGATCTGGCCTTCCGCCCGGGCTGCCACGCGAACGGGCTGGAGGCCGGTGACGCTGAGGCCCTCCGGGGCCCGGACCCTGGCCCGAAAAGTCCGCTCGCGCGGGGAGTGATTCACGATCCGCAGCGCCAATGACGCGGTTTGCAGCGGCCGGGCGGCCGTCCAGTACGGATGCAGGACCGCCCAGCTTTCGTCCAGCCCGTAATTGGGGTCATCGAATGGCAGCAGTTCGGACAGCAGCGGGATGCGGCGTCGTAGCGCCTCGGCCATTTGCGCCCGCTGGGCTGGGGAGAAACGAAATGCGGGTTCGACATGCTGGTTCAGCAGCAGGCAGCCCGGCGGCAGAGTTCCCAGTTGTTCCAGACAGCGGAAGAAGCCCTGGCCTTCGTGAAGGAAATTGCGGTTTGGCAGGCAATAGTCGTCGATGCCCGAGGGCGTGAAGGAGTCGCCCAGGAAGAACGCGGACCAGCCGGCGTCGCTCTGGACCAGCAGGGCGTTGTGATGGAGCGTCTGGCCGGGGTGGTCGAAGATCGTCATTCGATACTCTTTCCATCTCCAAGCGTCCCGGTCCGCGTGGCGCGCGGTCACAGGACTCGGGTTCCGGGTGAGGCAGGGCAAGCGGTAATCGCCGGGCCGCTCGATCACATCCACCAGGCTGCCGCAGGCGTGGATCTTCGCGCCAAATTCGGTGACCAGCGTCGGCAACGCGTCCGTATGATCGTCGTGATAATGCGTCACGAAGACATGCTCGATCGAAGTCAGCCTGCCGGCGCTGCGCAGCTTGCGCAGTTCGCCCACGATGTTGGCGCCGCCGCAATCGACGAGGAACCCCGAACGGTCCGCCGCCAGGAGCAGCCGTGAGTTCGAGATGGGAACGATCTGGTCCGGCAGGGCCAGCGTTTCGGCCATGGCCATCCAATCGACGACCGCGTCCGGCTCCAGCACCCGACGCGCCTTGGTCCGCATATGGTCGTCCTTGAAGTACCAGCGCAGCGCGTCGATCGAGAGGTAGTTGGAATAGACGGCCTGAATTCGATGTTTCAATCGCGCGAAGGCCGGCAGGGGATCGAGGATCACAGTTCCGCGGAGGGGCACGAGCAAGTCGGGTTTCGCCACGGCGAGCCGATCCAGGCTGGCGACCACCTCCCCCAGCCGTCCCGCCCAGCCGTGATACCCGCCAACTTTCGCCCCGGGAATGGCATCCTGCAGGCTGAACAGGTCTTGAAGCCGGCCGTCGTCACGAATGAGATCGCCGGTGAACGCGATCCTTCGTCCGTCCACATCGATCAGGTAACTCACGGCCCCGCGGGTGTAGCCTGGAGTTGCCAGGACCCGGATGGACAGGTCCGCCCACGGGACGGTGTCGCCGCCCTGGACTGCCAGACCCACAGGCATGGGCTCGACGGGAACACGGGTGGATTGCTGGGCGTAGTTGTGGAACCGGTTCTCGCGCTGCCCGGCCCAGAATCGCTCTGGATGCGCCAGCAGGTTCGACTCTGCCTGCGGGGCCACGATCTTCGCGCCTGCCTGCGCCAGGCCCCGCGCGGCCCAGAGGGCGTCGCGACGGGCATGCGTGAGCAGAAGCATGTCTGCCGCCGGCTGCCGGCCGGAGGGATCGCCGTAAACCGCCAGCGCTCGCCCCTGGCGTTCGATGAACACCCCATTGACCGCCCCTGTTGCGAGAGTCAGCCCCCGCGGCAGCGGTTCGTCCGCCTGCGCGATCCCGGCGATGAGGAAGACAACGGTGAGGCTTTGGGACCAGATCATCGGTCTATTGTCCGTGTTGGGACGAGGGGGCGTCGGCCGCTGGCGAGCCTGGATCGATTCCCAGCAACACTCCGGGGATGGCGCCCTGCGGATAGGCGTTCCCGAGCTGCCTGAGCCTCTCGGCGTTGACCCGCAAATCCAGCCGCCGAATGTCCGCAAAGCTCGGGTCCATTGTCCGGCCCGCCGTGTCGATGCCCAAGTCCGACTGGAACTCGCCCAGGCTGGCGTAGCTCTTGTGACGGGCCCAGCTTGGGCCCCATTTGAAGCCGCCCTGGCCCGGGCCGGAGAAATAGACGTTGCCTTCGAACCTCAGGCGCAGCGCCTCCAGCGTGAGGCCCTGCGGCTGGCCCTCAAGGGTCTTCGCGGTGTAGGCGCCGGCGATGTCTCCCGGCTTTGCGGCTGCGGCGGCTGCCGGCGGCTGAGCCAGGCGGCCTCCCGCGGGCCAGTGCCGGCCGTCCTTCACGTCGAACCAGCCCCACACCTGGGCATCGCGATTGAAGACGATCAGGTTGTTGCGAATCGTCTCGTCGTGGTTCCAGACCGCCCGGGCGGCGCGGTCTTCGATGGTCGGGGTGACGCGCGTTTGCTCGCGGAAGTTGAAGCCCTCGCGGTTGCCGGCGATGAGGTTGCGCTCGATGACGCAGCCGGGGCTGCTGGACAGCGAGATCCCGGCCTGGGCGCCCCAGGCGCCCGGGGTCGCGGCAAAGCCGTTGCCGGTAAGAACGTTGTCGCGCGCGACCAGCCGGAAGGAGATCTCGTAGAAAATGCCCGCATCGTCGTTGTCGGCGATGAGGCAGTGGCGCACGGTGCAATTGGTGTTGCCGATGTCGAACCAGATGCCGTTGCCGCGGTTGCGCAAAAACCGGCTTCGCTCGAGCACGGCGTCGCGGCACAAGGCGAGCTTGTTTCCCCCCGCCTCCCAGCCGCGATCGAAACCTTTCGTGTTGTTGTTTTCGACGAGGCACTCGGTGAACAACAGCCGGTGAGCGCGGCCGGCGCCGAAGCCCAACTGGCCGTTGTCGCGGAACACGCAGCGGCGCGCCACCGCGTCTTCGCCCACGAACGCCGCTCCGCTCGAGTTCATGGCCTCGACCACGCAGTCCTCGAGGGTGTTGTGGCGGCCGGCCAACACGACCGCGCCGTGCTGCGCCATGTTGGCGGCATAGCGAAAGCGCAGGCCGCGCGTCTCCACGTGGTCGCCTTCCACCCGCAGCGCCTCCTGCCGCGTCGAAGCTTCGACGAACGCCTTGTTGAGGTCGCGGCTGCCCATGTCCCAGACCAGCAGCGCACGGTTGGTTGTGTCCGCAAAGAAGGACCCCGGCCCAAGCTGGTCCGCGCCGAGCGCCTGGCGAAGAAGATAGCCGTCCACCGCCACCTGCTCGCAACGGCCGACGACCCGGTGATAGTCGTCGTCGGGATGGGTCATGCTGCGGTTCCAGGCGATGAACCGGTGCGGCCAGGCCGCGCGGTAGATGGGCCGCTTGTCATCCGCCTTCTGCCAGCCGGTCAGCCGGTCCGCCCCGGTCACGACCACGTGTTCCCCCGGCGCGGCCTCGAAGCGGATCGGGGCCTGGGCCGTGCCGCTTTGCTTCACCACAACCTGTTCCCGATAGACGCCGGCGCGGATCGCCACGCGGTCTCCCGCCTGCGCCATCGCCGCCGCCTTGCCGAGGCTTTTCCAGGGCCGCGCGGCTGTGCCCGGACCTTCGTCGCTGGCGGAGGGATGTTGCTGCGCCACCTCGTAAGTGGCGGCGGACGCCGCGCAGGCAAGACTCAACGCCAGACCCACAGCTTGATGGCAGCGCAACACACTCATGGCTAAATATGCGCGTAATCTGGGCCTGAACGCATGACAAAGCGAGGCAAAGTTCACACACGCTCCGGATCCGTGAACGCAGGACAAGCCCCGCGGAGCCGGGAGGGCGAGCGTCCTCGCGAGCCTCATTTTCGGCCGAGTCCGTCCGCGGCTGTGTCCGCTGCGCTCCAGCCTGTGGGCGTAGCAGGTCTGGCGCTCAGTTCAAGACGCCGGGCGTTCGACGGACTGGCCCGCGGCCAGGCCGTGGGCACGCATCCATTCCAGGTATGTCGTGGCGCAGGCGTCCAGGTTCTCCAACCCGCCGCCTCCGCGCAGGGGGGAGCACATCTCGTAAACCGCCAGCCCGTCGAAGCCCCCGTCGCGCAGACCCTGGAAGAACGCCGGGTAGTCGATGAAGCCGCTGCCAAATGGAACGGCGCGCACCCAGTCGGGCGACTGCCGTTCGTAATTGACCAGCGCCGGGCGATAGCGATAGCGAGGCACGCGCACGTAGTCGGCGTTCGTCGTCATCACGGCGTGCGGCGCCGCCGTCCGCGCCGCCTCGTAAAGATCCTCCCCGCGCAATGCCGGCGACCACGCGTCGAACCCGAGTTTGCAGTTGGGCCGGCCGATGTCCGCCAACAACTCCAGCAGCGCGCTCGTGTCGAGCGCCAGGTCGTGGTGGTTCTGAATCGCCAGCGTCACGCCGTGCGCCGCCGCGCGGTCGCACATCTCGCGCGCCGCCGTCACCACCCCCGCCCACAGGGCCTGCGAATCCTGGCTCTCGCTCTGATACGCCGTGAAGATGCGGACGACCGACGCGCCCAGTTCGGCAGTGATGCGCGCCAGCGACTCCACGTAGGCGATCTGAAACTCAACGGCCGGCACCTCCGCCGCGCTGCTGGGAGCCAGGTTCGTGTAACCGGCAATCGCGTCGCAGCTCACGCCCGCCTGTCGCAACGCCTCCCGCAACAATTCCAGGAGTTCCGGGGTGGCGTCCAGGGGGGAGAGATGCGGGCGTTTGCCCATGAGCATGACCGACTCGAAGCCCAACCGCGAGGCCCTCGCGATGAACTCGGGCAGCGGCAGCGTCGCCTGGCCCCACAAGCCGGCGTAGCTGACAGAGAAGAGACCGGTTTTCATGGCGCCAGTATGTGCGCGGCGCCCGATTTGGCAATCCTGCGCTCGCGGCAAGCCGACCCCATCGGCCTGGCGCGCTGGCGGTTTTGCCTTGCGCGGGCGTGGGGTCTGCACTCTGCTGCGGTGTGTCCGCCCACGCGTCTGCGGCGGCGGCCCGGCCGCACCGCCGCCAGACGAAGGCAGGCGCGATGTCAAAACCATGAACACGTTCTACTCTCGGCTCGCAGTGGCTGCTCTTCTGCTGCTCTCGGCTCCGCTGGCGCGGCCCCAGGCGAGCCCCTCGCTCGAGGAGGGGTTCCGCAGCGCGCCCGCCGCGGACAAGCCCTGGGCTTACTGGTGGTGGCTCAAAGGCAACGTCACTCCGGAGTCCATCACCCGCGACCTCGAGGCGATGGCGCGCGCCGGCTTCGGCGGCTTCCTGATGTTCGACGCGCGCGGCTACCACGAGGACCACGTTCCCCCGCCGCCGAGCCGGATGGAGTTCATGAGCCCGGAGTGGCGAATCCTGCTGAAGCACTCGCTCAAGGAAGCCGGCCGCCTGGGACTTCAGGCCAGCGTGAACTTGAGCAGTTGCGCCGGCGCCCTCAAAGGACCGTGGCAGGTGGGGGATGACGCCCCCAAGAAGCTGGTCTGGACTGCCGCCGAAACGCGCGGCGCCCAACTCCTCACCTGCGACCTGCGAGTTCCCCAGGACAAACGATTTTGGGATGTGGCCGTTCTGGCCGTCCGGCACGAGGCCCCGGGCGGGGCGGCGCCGGCCGCGGCCGCCACGCCCGCGCTGGACCTTTCCTCCCGGTGGCAGGACGTCGCCGCTCTCGCGGCTCCGCTGCCAGCCGTTCTCGAGGTGGCGGACCTGTCCTCGAGAGTGGACGCGCGCGGCCGGCTGGCCTGGCGCGCCCCGGCTGGCCACTGGACTGTGCTGCGCTTCGGTTGCGTCACCATGGAAAACCACGAATACGACGTGGACATCCTGGATCGCAAGGCGGTGACCGGTCATTTCGAGCGAATGGGCCGCGTGCTCCTGCAAGATGCCGGGCCGCTCGCGGGCCGCACGCTCACCCATTTCTACAGCGTGAGTTGGGAAGGCGCGGCCCCGACCTGGACGCTGGCGATCGAGAAAGAGTTCAGGCGCCGCCGCGGCTACGACCTGCGGCCATGGCTGCCGGCGCTGGCCGGGTTTGCGGTGAAGGACCGGGCCCTTTCGGAGCGCTTCCTGCGCGACTACTACAAGACGCTCGGCGACTGCTTCATGGACAACTTCTACGGCACGCTGCGCGAGTTGTCCGGGCGCGCCGGCCTGAAGTGGCACTCCGAATCGGGCGGGCCTTGGGACCGCAAGCTGGCCGCATTCGAGCAGGCCGACCAACTGGCCTTTCTCGGGCGCAACGACATGCCCCAGGGCGAATTCTGGTGGCCGCGCCGCTCGTTGAACCGGCCCGTGGCCATGGCCGCTCACATTTACGGCCGCCCTCTGGCGGCCGCCGAGGCGTTCACCCACATGGCCCAACACTGGTCCGCCTACCCGGCCACCCTCAAGCCCCGCGCCGACGCTGCCTTCTGTGACGGCATCAACCACCTGATCTGGCACACCTTCACGGCCTCGCCGCCTGAGTTGGGCAAGCCCGGCAGCGAGTACTTCGCCGGCACGCACCTGAACCCGAATGTGACCTGGTGGCCCCAAGCCGGCCCTTTCCTCGCTTACCTGGGCCGGAGCCAGTTCCTGTTGCGGCAGGGCCGGTTTGTGGCCGACGTCTGCGTCTATGTGGGGGACCGCAATTATCTGAATTGGGACCGCGGCACTAATTGGGGCGACAAGCCCAGCTTGAGACTGCCTCGCGGCTACAGCTACGACCTCGTCAACACCGAGGTGCTCGTGGAGCGGCTGGCGGTTCGGGGGGACGACCTGGCGCTCCCAGACGGCATGCGCTATCGCATGCTGGTGGTGGATCTCGAGGACACGGCCGTGCCGCCAGAGGCCCTCCGCAAGATTCTCAAGCTCGCCCGGGCTGGCGCCACCATCGTGCTCGGCCAACGCCAACCCCAGCGGGCCCCGGGCCTGGCGGACTACCCCCGATGCGAGGAGGCCGTACGCCGGTTGGCCGCGCAGCTTTGGGGAGCGGCTCTCCCCGCGTCCGCCTCCGCGGCGGCTGCGGCCGAAAGCGGCGCCCCAGTCGGCCGCGGCCGCCTCATTGCTGGCCGGCCCGTTGCGGACGCGCTCCGGCAGAAAGGCATCCTTCCCGACTTCGAAGGCCCGTGGGACTACACGCACCGCCGCGACGGGGACACGGAAGTGTATTTCATCTCAGGCCAGGGCTCGGCGGAATGCGCGTTCCGCGTCAGCGGCAAGGAGCCCGAGCTCTGGGATCCGGTGACCGGCGC
>JAKLEJ010000530.1 GCA_022711695.1 Verrucomicrobiota bacterium
TCGACTCCTCTCTGCCGCGCTCTGTGCCCTCGCCCTGGCCGGGTGTGCCTCGACGGGCGCCACCTTCCCCGATGAGCCATCCGAGGCAGAGCGGCAACCCACCTGCCACGACGCGGCGCTCAATTACCGCGAGGCCCTGGAGGCCGTCGTTTACCCGCCGCAGTACCGCGACAAGCGCGTATCGGGCTGGGTGCTGGTGGGCTACGAGCTCGATGGCTCAGGCGTAGCGCGCAATCTGCGAGTGCTCAAGTCTTCGCCCACGGGCGCGTTCGACTCGGCCGCATTGCGGCCGATTTCGGAGATGCGGTTCAAGCCGGACGTGAAGCGAGCCGAGTGCCGCGCGTTGGTGGGGTTCAAGGTCAGCAAGGCCGGATGAGCATCGGCGGGCGATGCGGCTCGGGCCGCCGCATGGCCCCCGAGGGGTGGACCGCCACCCCTCGGGACTCCCCGCTCCCCCTGTCGGCCGGCCCTGCGGGCTGCCCTTGCGCTGCGCCGCGATGGCGGCGGGTGGGCAACCGCTCTTGCGCGGCGGCGAAGGCTAACTTCGCGCAGCGAAGTTAAGCGCAGCGGCCGTAGCCAACTGCACGATCCCGCGCCCGCGGCGCGGGCCACGTGCTTCCAACAGCGGCCACCCGAAGCCCCGCCATCGCAACGCACCGCTGAGGCGGGCGTCCGAAGGGGAAGGGAGCCGCGCTGCGCGCGGCGTCGCTGCGCGACGCAAGTCGGTCAGGCGGGACCGCGGTTAATGGTGTAGATATGCGTCAATCCTTAGCCCAACGGTCTGATGACACGACGAACGCTACGTGGCAGGCTGGCCGCAGCAAATGGCGCGCGACTGACCTTGTAATGGGCTGGGAGTCACTTCTGGGCGCCGCTAGGTTGATTGACTTGCGATTTCTGGAGTTGGCATGAACTATTGGGTGTATGAAAATTGGGTAGCCGAAAGGAAGGCAGTCATTCATGTCGCCGATTGCGGTCACTGCAAAGATGGACGCGGATGTCACCCAAATCCGCATGGGAACGCCAACGGCCGATGGATCGGCCCTTTCAAGTCGATGTCGCAAGCAAAGCTCGCGGCAAAAGGGACTGGAAAGCCGGTGCGTTCTCACTCATGCTGCGGGAAGAAAGTCACGCTTTCGGTGTTAGTGGCCTCGGCCGTTTTGACTGGATGTTCCCCTGCGCCTGAGCCAACAATGTTGGAAAGATACCCGGGGCCATGGGCCGCAGCTTTCAATGCCCCAATTACAAAGGCACTTGCAATTAACCGGGTGAGCGGTTGCGGGCAGTACCAATACAGAGAGAGCTCAAGAAACAAGGGGGAGTATCTTGTTTATTGCTCGGCAGACGGGAAATTCTGGACGGCTTATATCGTTTGGATACCGAGCGAAAAGATAATGGGGCCATACCAGCCCGATCCGACCATCCCGCCTAGATGATTTGCGGTTTCACCCTGCGCTTGAGGGGGTCGCTCCGTCGGCAGGGGGCCCCAGTTCCTGTGGGCGATGGTCACTGCGCCGCGAGTCGGGCGCGGGCCTCGGCCCACGGCACGGCGCTGACCTGCCCTGCGGCCAGGGCGGCCCGGCGGCGCAGTAGTTCCTTGCGCCAAGCTTCGGGGATCAAGGCCTGATCGGTCGACTCCAGGCTGTCGATCAGCGCGGCCGCGAGCGCCGAGCGCTCTTCCGGCGTCAGCCGCAGAGCGGCTGCGAGCAAGTGACCCACACGAGAGTTCATGCCGGGAGCTTATCGCTGCCGACCGGCCCCTTCACACGTCTCGGGCGGGCGCCGCTCGTTCGTGTGTGGCGACAAAAGGCACACATCAGGCTAGACTCGCGGCGTGAAGCCGTTTCGGTGGAACCCCGACAAGAACCGCGAACTGCTGGCGGAGCGCGGTGTCGCGTTCGAGCAGGTCGTGGTGGCCATCGAGGCCGGCGGCTTGCTGGATGTGTTGGCCCATCCCAACGCCCGCAAGTACCCGAACCAGCGGCTGATGGTCGTCACCTGGGATGGCTACGCGTACCTCGTTCCCTATGTGGAAGAGGAGGACTACTTCTTCCTAAAGACCGTGATTCCCAGCCGCAAGGCCACACGCGATTACCTCGAGACCGGAGCCCCCGATGAGCCTCTCTGATCCCCACGAAGCCGAACTCCTCGAGGCCTACGAGGCCGGCAAGCTCAAGTCCGTGGCCACCAAGGCAGAGCTCGGGCGTCTGCGGGCGGCGGCGCGGGCCACGGCCATCAAGGACCGGCGGGTCAACATCCGCCTCTCGGCGGGTGACCTGCAAGACATACAGGTCAGGGCGCTGGCCGAGGGCATGCCCTACCAGACGCTGATCGCCAGCGTGCTCCACAAGTACGTCACCGGGCGCCTGCAAGAGCCCGCGCCTTCGACACCGGCGGCGCCCAAGGCCAAGCCCGCTGCGCGGCGCACGACGCGACGCGATTCCTGAGCCTTCGCTGCGCAGGGCTCGGCGGCGCGGCCGGCGCCATGGCGCCCGCGCCCGGCAGGTATCCTCCCCCGCCACCCGCCGCCTCCCGCATGTCCTCCCCCACCCCCGAATCCGTCCTGTCCGAAGTCTTCGGCTATCCCGCGTTCCGCGGCTTTCAGCGCGAGGTGATCGACACGGTGGTCGGCGGGGGCGATGCGCTGGTGCTCATGCCCACGGGCGGGGGCAAGAGCCTGTGCTACCAGATCCCCGCGCTGCTGCGCCCGGGGCTGGGGGTGGTGGTGTCGCCGCTCATCGCGCTGATGCAGGACCAGGTGGCCGCGCTCGACGAACTCGGCGTGCGCGCCGCCTTCCTCAACTCCACGCTCAGCAGCACCGAGGCCGCGGCCGTGGAGCGGCGCATGCGCGCGGGCGAGCTCGACCTTGTGTACGTGGCGCCCGAGCGCCTGCTCACCGACCGCTGCCAGCGTCTGCTCTCCGAGTGCGAGCTC
>JAKLEJ010000531.1 GCA_022711695.1 Verrucomicrobiota bacterium
CCCGCCTAACCCCTGCCGCAACATCATCCAGCACTACCACCGCCGAAAAATCTCAGATGCGCACAATCCGCCGTTTCCGGTTGCATCGGCGCCGGGCCGCAGTAGCCTTCGGCCCATGAACACCGTTGCGCCGATCTGGCTTGCGGGGCTGGTCCTCCTGGGACTGCAAAAGGCGCCCGCGGCTCCAGCAGCAGGCGCGGCCGAGGCCCTAGGGCTGCCGAACATCCTGTGGATCGTGGCCGAGGACATCAACCCCCACTTGGGCTGCTACGGCGACCCGGACGCCGACACGCCCAATCTGGACCGCTTTGCCGCGACCGGCCTGCGGTATCGCCATTGCTGGTCCACAGCTCCCGTTTGCGCCCCGGCCCGGACCGCCCTGATCTCGGGGCTTTACCCCCCCAGCGCCGGCGCCGAGCACATGCGCAGCCAGGCGGTCCTGCCTGGCTTCCTGCGGCTTTACCCCGAGTGGCTGCGCGCAAGGGGCTACTACTGCGTCAACAACAACAAGGAGGACTACAACCTGCTCAAGCCCGGCCTCTGGGATCAATCCTCGAACAAAGCCCACTACCGCAACCGCAAGCCGGGCCAGCCGTTCTTTGCCGCCTTTAACATCGCCGTCTGCCACGAGAGCCAGATTCGCGTCCGTCCCCACGTCCTCAAGCACGATCCGGCCCGGGTCCGTCTGCCGGCCTACCATCCCGACACGCCCGAGACGCGGCAGGACTGGGCGCAATACCACGACCAGATCAGCGCCATGGACGCCATCGCCGGGCGTCACCTGCGGGACCTCGACGAGGCCGGGCTGGCGGAGGACACCCTCGTGTTCTTCTACGGCGACAACGGCAGCGGGATGCCGCGCAGCAAGCGCTGGCCCTACAACTCGGGTCTGCACGTGCCCTTGATCGTGCGAGTGCCCGCGAAATACCGCCACCTGGCGCCGCCGGACTACCAGGCTGGCGGAACCTCGGCGCGGCTGGTGTCGTTCGTCGATTTCGCCCCCACCCTGTTGAGCCTCGCCGGCGTTCAGGCGCCCGATTGGATGCAAGGGGCCGCCTTCCTGGGCGCCTTCCAGCAGCCCGCGCCGCATTACCTTCATGGCCTAAGGGGTCGCATGGACGAGCGCGGCGACCTGGTCCGCAGTGTCCGCAACGAGCGCTTCATTTACATCCGCAACTACATGCCCCACCGCATTTATGGGCAGCACATCAGCTACATGTTTCAGACCCCCACCACCCGCGTTTGGAAACAGCTCTACGACGAGGGCAAACTCAAACCGCCGCAAACCCGCTTCTGGGAGACCAAGCCTCCGGAGGAGTTTTACGACCTGGTGTCCGACCCCGACGAAGTGAACAACCTGGCCGGCTCGCCAGCCCACCAAGCAATCATCGAGGAGTTGCGCCGCGCCCAGCAAGCTCACGCGCTCCGAATCCGCGACCTCGGCTTCCTGCCCGAAGGCGAACGCGGCCGGCGCGCCGGCGACCTCACCCTTTGGGAGATGGGCCACAATCCCGCCCGGTATCCGATCGAACGCATCCTCGCCGCCGCCGACCTAGCCTCTTCGCTTCGCCCCGAGGCACTGGACTCCCTCCGCCGCGGCCTCCGGGACGACGATTCCGCTGTCCGCTACTGGTCCGCCCTGGGGTTCCTGATGCGCGGATCGAACGCCGTCGCGGCCAGCCGCCAGGACTTGCGCAGCCTGTTCAAGGACAGTTCGCCCAGCGTCCGGGTGGCGGCGGCCGAAGCCCTCGGGCGCTTCGGCAGTGGGGACGACCTGGCGGCAAGCCTGGCCGCCTTGAAAGAGCTTCTGGGGCCGGACAAGCACGGGGCGGCGGTTACCCTGGAGGCGCTGGGGGCAGTGGACGCGCTCGGCCCCAAGGCGGCGCCGCTGCTGGAGACCCTCAAAATCATGCCCACCAGGGACCCGCAGGCCCCCGGCCGGATGGCCGAGTATGTCCCTCGCATCACTGCGGATCTCCTGAAGAGCCTCGAGCCGAAAACGCCTGCCTCCTCGCAGACCGGCCGCTAAACCGACGGTTTGCGGGAGAAGTTCGGACGGCTCGTCAGGGATTCACTCCGCCGCCTGCGGAGGCGGCTGGAGCGGCGCCAATCGCTCGTCCACAGCGGCGGCCGCTTCCGCCATGGCCGTGGCCCAGCCGGGCGGAGCCACCCTGGCCCCTCGAGTTTCCTCGTAAACGCGGCTGAACTCGCCGGCATCCAGCCAGACCCCGCCGCACTTGGGGCATTGATCGATCTCCACCTTCTTCAGTTCGGAGAACCACTTGCGCTCGAGGATCTGGGCCGGGCAGCGTGGACAAAGGCGCGGCTCGGTCAGATGGACCTTGCCGACAGGGATCTGCCAGATGGTGTGCAGGGTGCTGGCGGCGCGGGCGCTGACGCGTTCCAGTTCCGCAGCGTCGAACCAGATTCCACCACAGCCGCCGTAACACAGGTCCAGCGTCATGCCACCGGCGCCTTTTTCGCGCAGCGGGCTTTTGCAGGCAGGACAATTCATGGCGGGCCGAATCTACCGGCCCCTGCGCAGGAGTCAATGCGCCGAGGCAGCACGCCCTCGCCCGTGGGAGGGCCGGGCGCAAAGCCGACAGCGGGGAGCGCCTTCCGGAGGGGGCGCGGTCGGGAACGCTCAGGCGCGCTCCATGTACTTGCCCGTCCGAGTGTCCACCTTGATCTTTTCCCCTGTCTTTATGAAGAGAGGCACTTGGACGCTGATGCCGGTTTCAAGGATGGCCGCCTTCATGACGTTGTTGGCCGAGTCGCCGCGGATGCCCTCGGGGGCCTCGGTGACGACCAGAACCACGCTGGGGGGCAACTCCACCTGCACCGCCTTGTCATCGACGAAGGTGACGGTCACCTGGCCGTTCTCGACGAGATAGTTGGCGCCATCGCCCACCAGGTCGGCGCCCATGTTGACA
>JAKLEJ010000532.1 GCA_022711695.1 Verrucomicrobiota bacterium
TGTGGCCAACCTCAACGAGTCCGATCGCTTCGAAGTCCTTCGGTTCTCGACCGAGGTCGAGCCGCTCTTTGACCGATTGGCTGAGGCCGGTCAGGACAACCGCGCTCGCGCTGAGAAGTTCATCAAGGACTTGAAGCCCACCGGCGGGACCGCCATCGACGACGCCCTTGGCAAGGCCCTGGGCCTGCGCTCCGGCGCCGGCGACCGCCCCTGCGCCGTCATCTTCCTCACCGACGGCCGCCCGACGGTCGGCAACACCGAGGAGAGCCAGATTGTGGACCGTGCCCTGAAGGCGGCCGGCGCTGCGCGGGTCTTTTGCTTTGGCATTGGCACGGACGTGAATACCCACCTGCTGGACAGAATTACCGAAGGCACGCGCGCGGCCAGCCAGTACGTGCTTCCGGAAGAGGACATCGAGGTCAAAGTCTCGGCGTTCTTCGCCAAAATCCGTGAGCCGGTGCTGGCCAATCCCAGGCTCAAGTTCCCGGAGGGGGTGCGCGTCACCCAGCTCTACCCCGCCGCGTTGCCGGACCTGTTCAAGGGCGAGCAATTGGTGGCGGCCGGACGTTACTCCGGAACCGCCAACGGCGAAATCGTCCTCGAGGGCGCAGTGCAGGGCGAGCGGCGCGTCTTCGAGTTCAAGGCCGATTTCCCGGCCTCGAGTTCCGGGCATGGCTTCATTCCGCGGCTTTGGGCCACGCGCCGGGTGGGCTATCTCCTGGACGAACTGCGCCTGCGCGGCGAGAGCAAGGAACTGAAGGACGAGGTCGTGGAACTGGCCCGCAAATACGGGGTCGTGACCCCCTACACCGCTTACCTGATTCTCGAGGACGAACAGCGTCGGGGCCTGGCTCAGGACACGAGGACCTTTCGCATGCTGGAGCGCGACGATCGCGCCCGCCGAGCCTCCGAGCAGTACTTCCTGGGCTTGAAGAACGAGGTCTCGGGAGGAGTGGCCGTTTCAGGGGCCCGTTCCCACGGCGCGCTCAAGGAGGCGCAGACCTCGCAGGACGCGCTCTATCAGAGTGGGCGGGAAGTGCTGAGGGCGGCCCCAGCCACAGCTCCAGCGGCGTGGGGCCGGCAAGACGGCGGGGCCAGAGGCGGGTCGGCCTCCACAGCCCAACCCGCCGCGCAGGCCGCCGAGGAGTTTGCCCGACAGGGCCGCTTCATCAACGGACGGACCTTTTATCTCAACGACGGTCAATGGGTGGATTCGGAAGCGCAGAGGAAGCCGAATGCGCGGCAGGTGCGCCTGGAGTTTGGCTCTCAGGCCTACTTCGACTTCCTGTCCCGCCATCCGGAAACCGCTGCCTGGCTGGCGTTGGGCCGGAAGGTGCGGTTCCTCCTGGGCGACGTGGTTTACGAGGTGCATGAATAGCCCGTTGGCTTCCGCAGTCGCTGCGGAGTGACTTCCGGTCGGTTCGCAGCGCGTTTTTCGGTGGCTTCGGTCTGGGCGCAGGCGCACACTGGGGCCATGATTTCGTTGAGTCAGAAAGAAATCCGGCAGCTCAAGGCCAGGGCCCAGACGCTCAAGGCGGTTCTGAAGGTCGGCCGGCAAGGCGTGAGCGCGGAGTTCCTTGCGGCCCTGGACGAGGCCCTGAAGCATCGCGAACTGTTGAAGGTCAAGTTCGACGAGTTCAAGGAGCAGAGACACGAACTGGCGCCGCAGATCGCCGAGAAGAGCGGCAGCTTCCTCGTGACCATGGTTGGCCACGTGCTCGTCCTCTACCGACCGCGCCCGACCGCTGAAGCGCAGCCGCCCCCCGCGCCCTAATCCAAATGTCCGTTGAGGGAAAAACTGCCTTTACAGCCCCTGACGGGTTGTGGGATACCATCCCCAGATATGAGCTTCCTGAATGCGCTGTTGCGTCAACAGGACCCTTTCTTCAGCCTGCTTGAGGCCAGCGCGGCCGAAAGCTGCGAGGGCGTGAAGGAGCTGGGCCTGCTGCTGCGGAGCCGCGCCGGCGAGAAGACCCTTGAGCCGGTGCTCGATTCGAGGGCCAAGTCGCGTCAGATCACCGAGGAGATCGACGAACTTCTTTGCCAGAGCTCCAGCGCCCCCTTGGACAGCGGGGACATCGAATTGCTGTCGCGTTCGCTGAACCGGATCTCGAAGGCGGTCAGGCGGTTTGCCGAGAGATACCAGATTTGCGCGAGGCGGGTGAGCGGCGTTTCGTTCGAGGAGCAGGCGCGGCTGCTCGAGGCGTGCGTGCAAACCGTTCGGGAGATGGTGGCGGACCTGGCCCGCGGCCCGCGGGTGGGGGCCGCCAAGAAAGCGCATGACACGCTGCAGCGGTTGGAAAGCGAGGCCGACGGGGTGTTCGTCAGCGCCATGCTTGGGCTGTACGAACGCCGCCATGATCCGATGAAAACCCTCATGCTCAAGGACCTCTACGAGCTGAGCGAGGCGGCTATCGACCGCTGCCGGACGGCGGGGAACCTCCTTCTGCGCATCACCCTCAAGCACTCCTGAAAGAACCGGCGTCATGATCTCCATTCTGCTGCTGCTCTTGCTGGCGCTGGCGTTCGTCTATATCAACGGCTTCCACGACACTTCCAACTCGATCGCCACCGTGGTGGCAACCCGCGCCCTGGGGCCGCGCCAGGCCATCGTGCTGGCGACCGTGACCAACCTGGCCGGGGCCCTGGTGGGGACGGCTGTGGCGGCCACCATCGCCTTCGACCTCGTCGATGTCAGGTTCATCACCGTGCACACCATCATCGCCGCCCTGCTGGGCGCGATCGCCTGGGATCTGCTGACGTGGTGGTGGGGGCTGCCCACCAGTTCGAGCCACGCGCTGGTGGGCGGGCTGTGCGGGGCAGCCCTGGCTTCGGCGCACAACGCCTGGAGCGAGATCATCTGGGCGGCGCCGGGCGGCGCCCACTGGTGGCAGGGGCACGGGGTGCTCTACAAGGTGGCGATCCC
>JAKLEJ010000533.1 GCA_022711695.1 Verrucomicrobiota bacterium
GCTGGTCGGCTCGTTCGAGTGCAGCGACCCGGTCATGACACAGTTCTGGCGCAACAGCCTTTGGACGCAGCGGGCCAATTTCATCGAGTTGCCCACCGATTGCCCGCAGCGCGACGAGCGGTTGGGTTGGATGGGCGACGCCCAGGCCTATATTCGCACCGCCAGTTACAACGCCGACGTTGCCGCCTTTTTCACCAAGTGGCTCGACGACGTCGAAGAAGCCCAGCGCGATTTCGGGGCCTATCCCGACTATTGCCCCTACCCGATGGGCCACGGCGCGCCCGGGCAGACCTGGGGGACGGCTTGGACAGACGCCGGGATCATCTGCCCCCACACCCTTTGGCGGGTCTATGGCGACACCCGGGTCATCGAGCGGCATTGGGCCTCGATGACGCGGTTCATGGAGTGGCGAGCCAAACGCGCCCCCGATCTTCGCGGGCGAGCCGACGGCAACGGCTGGGGCGATTGGCTCAACGTGAACGAGAACACTCCCATCGAGTTCATTGACGCCGCCTACTTCAAGCATGACGCGGACCTGATGGCCGAGATGGCCGCGGCGATCGGGAAGACCGGCGAAGCCCGGGAATACCAGCAGCTCAGCGCCCGGATCCAGGCCCAGTTCGGACGAGACTACGACGCGGTGGACGGCGGTCGGCTGAAAGTGAACACCCAGACGGCGTATGTGCTGGCGCTGAATTTCGGCCTGACGCCTGACGCCGGCCGCCAGGAGAGCGCGCGTCGCCTGGCCGGGAAGATCGCCCAGAACGAATACCGCATGGCCACCGGGTTCCTGGGCACTCGAGGACTGCTGCCGGCCTTAAGCGACCATGGCCAGCACGATCTGGCGGCCCGCCTGTTTCAGAGCCGCCGGTTTCCTTCCTGGGGCTATGAAGTGGAGCAGGGGGCCACCACCGTCTGGGAGCGTTGGGACAGCTACACCCGGGAGCACGGCTTCAATGGGGCGGCCGGCAGCCAAAACGCCGCCATGAACAGCTTCAGCCATTATGCCTTCGGGGCCGTGATGGAGTGGGCCTTCCGCCGCCTGGCGGGCATCGATTCCGCGGACGCCGGCTTCAAGACCGTCGTGATCCGGCCGGGGCCGCCCGCCCCCGACAGCAATCCCGAACGCAAGCCCATCGATTGGGTCAAAGCCGAATACGACTCCATCCGCGGAAGGATCGCATCCGAGTGGAAGCGCGAACGCGACCGTTTCGAGCTGGTCGTGATCCTGCCTGCAAATACCCGCGCGATAGTCTATCTTCCTGCACAGGATGCCGCCGGGATCACGGAATCTGGAAGACCGCTGGCCGCAGCGCCTGGGGTCAGGCTGGCGCGGAGGGAAGGGGACCGCGTGGTTCTGGCCGTCGAGTCAGGGAGCTATCGTTTTCAATGCCGGGCGGGAGAATAGCGCCGGGAGGCCCCGGGCGAGGCTTCAGGCAATGGGATTCGTCCCGGAAACGGCGGACAATCCGGTGGGGCGACGCCCTGTGCGGCGCGCCACCTCAATCATCGCACCAGTATGAGCGAGCCAAAACCAACCCGACTCTTCGATGTTCACCATCCCCGCATGCCGCTGGTGGTGGTGGTGCTCGGCGTCTTAACCACGGTGGGCGTCTTCTGGAAGGCGCGCGAGGACGCGCTCCAGCGGTTTCGCGTTCAATTGGCGGGCGACGCCACCATTCGCGCCAGCATCATCGCTGAAGCCTTCGAACAGCGGTTGGGCGACCTGGAGGCCCTCCGCCGCTTTTACATGGGCTCGACGGAGGTCGATCGCCGCGAGTTCAGGGCTTTTGTCGGTCCGGCGCCGGGCGTTCGCGCGGGAATCGAGGCCATGGCCTGGGCGCCCCGGGTGCCCCGCAGCCAGCGCGCCAGGATCGAGGCGCAGGCGCGCCAGGAGGGATTAGCGGACTTCCAGATTCGTGAAATCGGCCCGGACGGAAAACCGGGGCCCGCGGGCGACCGCGACTGGCATTACCCGATCCTGATGATCGAACCGGAGGAGCGCAACCAGGCGATGCTCGGACTGGACCAGGGGGCCAACCCCGCCTGTCTGGAGGCGATGGCGCGCGCGACGGACACCGGCGCGGCTGTCTCCACGGGCGGAATCGAGCTGGCCGGCCGGGGCCAGACCGGGGTGGGCGTCATGGTTTTCCTGCCTTTCTACGGCAAGGACCTGCCGACCTCCACGATCCCCGAACGGCGCATGGCGCTGGAAGGCTTTGTGGTGGGCTTGTTTCGGGTGGGAGAGGTCGTCAGAGTCGCGCTCAGCAATACCCCGCCGATCGGCCTGCCCACGGACATTCTGGACGCCGCCGCCCCGGCGGGGACAAACCTGCTCTATCACTGGGAGCCGCGATTGCAGCGGGGGCGGGCGGCTCCTCCGCCGGATCGAGCCCCGGGCGCGGAGCGATTGCCCTACGCCTTTGCCTTTGCCGGGCGGGACTGGCGGATCGACGTGAGCCCCGGCCCGGCTTACCGCCAGGCGCGGCGCGCGTTGGCCCATTGGCTGGTGCTGCCGGTTGGGCTGTTGCTCACCACCATGCTGGGCTTCTATCTTCAGGCCCTGGTGGCGCATCGGCAGCGGGCCGAGCAACGCTACATGGACTTGATCAACAACCTGGCGGTGGGGGTGTACCGCAATACTCCCGGCGAAAAAGGCCGCTTTCTGGAGGCCAACCCCGCGATTGTCGCCATGTTCGAGGCCGACTCCAAGGAACAGTTCATGCGGCAGCGGGTCAGCGATCTGTACGTCCAACCCGTCCAGCGCAAGGAGTTTGTTGACAAGATCGCCCGGCATGGCTTCGTGCGCGACGAGGAAATCGAGCTCAAGACCCTCAAGGGCCGCCGCTTCTGGGCTTCGGTCAGCGCCGCCATGCGCCACGACGAGCGCGGACGCGTCTTCTTCGACGGCGTCATCGA
>JAKLEJ010000534.1 GCA_022711695.1 Verrucomicrobiota bacterium
TGGCCGCGGGCAGGAATGGCTCGGTGATCTCCACCGCCTTCATCATTTCCGGCTCGGGCTCGCCCACGCTCACCCCGCCGATGGCGTAGCCGTCGAACCCGGCGGCCACCAGCGCACGGGCGCATTCTTCGCGCAAGGCGGGATTGCTGCCGCCCTGGACGATGCCAAACACCGCCTGACCGGCGGCGCGCGGCTGTTCGCGGCATTCCCGAGCCCAGCGGATGGTGCGCTCGACCGCCAGGCGCTGCTCGCGCGGGGGCGCGTCGTGCGGAGGACACTCGTCGAAGACCATGGCGATGTCCGAGCCCAGCTCCCGCTGGATGAACATGGCTTCCTTCGGCCCCAGGAAAAGCGGGGCGCCGTCCATGTGCGATCGGAACTCGACGCCGTGGGCCTTGACCTTTCGGATCTTGGCCAGGCTGAAGACCTGGAAGCCGCCGCTGTCAGTGAGAATGGGGCCGTCCCAGCCCATGAAACGATGGAGGCCCCCCGCCGCCCGAATGATTTCCAGCCCCGGCCGGATGTAAAGATGATAGGTGTTGCCCAGGATGATCCGGGCGCCCATTTCGTCGAGTTCGCGCGGGTCCAGGGCTTTCACGCTGGCCTGGGTGCCCACGGGCATGAACACGGGCGTCTCGAGGACGCCGCGGGCGGTCTTGAGCCGCCCCAGCCGGGCCTTCGAATGGGGATCGGTCTTCAGCAGTTCGAACATGGCGCGATGCAACACGAGTCTGGTGGAAAAAGAAAGCCGCTTCAGTCGGAAAGGCAACGTGCCGATGAAGAAGATCAGGGGTGGTCTCGATGGGCTGCCCCTCAACACTCACCGGAATGCGCCGGAACGAAAGCGGCCCGTCGATCGGCGGCGGCGCGAGAGCGTCACCCGCCATGGCGGCGCTTTGCCCGGGGACATCGAAAGCAGGGGTGGGGCGCGCCCGGGGCTGGGACACGCTTCTGGGACGTGCCAAGGCCCGCGCCCCGGCAGAAGCCGCGCCGTCCGCCGAGGCGGCGCTGGAGGCGGCACGGGAAGAGTTGACGCAGATTCTCGGTCTCCTGATCACCATGGCCGTGATCTTCGGGCTGGTGGCGGTGCTATGGCAGGACGTGAATATTCTTTACCTGCCGCTGGTGCTGGTGTTGACGGTTGCGACCGCCTCCTTCCTGGGGGGCGTGAAACAGGGCCTGCTCAGCGCGGGCCTGGCCTGCGTGTTTCTGTGGTTCTATCTCTATGCCTACCGGCACAGCGTCCTGGAGTGGATCGGCAGCGGGATGATCTGGACGGCGGTGCTGGGAGGCGTGGCCGGTTTGACCGGCTACTTGCAGCGCCGCGCCCGGGAGCAGTCCTTCAAACCCTGGCACGGGAACGTCGCCCCGTTCCAGGCGGCCTCGGAGAGCCTGCCCGGCCTGGCCATCATCCTGCTGAACCGGGAGGGGCGCGTGACCACGTGGAACTCGGGAGCCGAAACGCTTTTCGGATGGACCGCCGCCGAGACGATCGGCCAGAGCCTGGATTGCTGTTGCGACGCGCACGCCGCGCCGGCGGGGGCGCCGCTGGCGGCTTTGAAGCACGCCGCCGCCAAAGGCCGCTTCACAGGCGAGTGGCGCTGCGTGAACAAGGCGGGGACGACTTTCCACTGCGCCGTCACGATCCGGGTGCTGCTGGATGAGCGGGGACGCGAAGCCGGCTATACGCTGAGCGCCCAGGATCTCTCCGAGCGCGAGGCCGCGGCCGCCGCCCTGCTGCAACGCGCCCACCAGCAGGTGGCGATCGCCGCCCTCAGCCAGGCCGCCCTGGAGGGAGCGGCCCTGGACTCGCTCTGCGACCAGGCCGTGAGCTTCATCATGCAAACCTGGAAGGTCGATTCCTGCGGCGTCTTCGAGTTGCAGGAGGATGGGCGCACGCTCCTGCTGCGCTCCGGCTCGGGCATGCAACAGAGCAGCCCCGGGCCGCTGAGCGCCGACCTGAACCCGAGTTCGCTCTTCACCTACGTTATTGGCTCGCCGGAGACGGTCGTTCTCAAGGATCTGCCGTCCATCACCCGGTTCGAAGTTCCGGGCTTCCTGAAGGAACTGGGGGTGATCAGCAGCGTGATGGCGGCCATCCCGGGCCATCCCCTGCCCTACGGCATCCTCACGGCCAACACCCGGGTTCAGGCCGAATTTGCGCCCGAGGACCTGAGCTTTCTCCAGGCGGTGGCCGGGGTGCTGGCCACCGCCAGGGCTCGCAAGACGGCCGAGGAATCCATGGCCAAACTGGCCTCCTTCGCCTTGAACAATCCCAACCCCATCTTCGAGTTTGCGCGCAACGGGAGCCTGACCTACGCCAACGCCGCCGCCACGCGATTGGCGCGCGCGCTGGAACTGGCCGATCCCTCGCAACTGCTGCCCGCCGGCACCCCCGAGATCGTCCGGGAATGCCTGGACACCGGGACCCCCCGGCTGGCCCTGGAAACCCGCATCCGCAACCGGACCCTGCGCTGGTGGTTTCATCCCATTGCGGGCACGGACCTCGTCCAACTGCACGCGCTGGACTTGACCGAACAGCTCAACCTCGAGGCGCAGTTGCGGCAATCCCAGAAGCTGGAGGCCATCGGGCAGCTTGCCACCGGCGTGGCCCACGACTTCAACAACATTCTGACCGTGATGAAGGGCTTTGCCAGCCGCCTGGCAGGCCAGCAATCGCCCGCGCGCCCGGGGGAGGAGGTGCAGGAAATCCTCAACGCCACCGACCGGGCTGCGGCCCTGACCCGCCAGTTGCTGGCCTTCAGCCGGCGCCAGGAGTTTCAGCCACGCCCGGTGGACTTGCGCCGAGTGGTCACCAGCATGACGCGCATGCTCGACCGGATCATCGGGGAAAGCATCCGGCTGGAGGTCACCCACCCCGAGGTTCTCCCGCTGGCGGCGGCGGACCCGAGCAT
>JAKLEJ010000535.1 GCA_022711695.1 Verrucomicrobiota bacterium
ATCCGCAACCGCCGCGGCAACGATTGAGCCACCCAGAAGCCTGAAACCACACCTCCCCCGCTCCCCGACTGCTGAACTCGATCATGTGGCTCTGGCGTGAAGCGCGGCGAGTGGGAGGATGGGCCGGCGTGACGGTCATGTGCTTGCTTGGAGCGCGGGTCGGAGCCGCGGAGGGCGAATCCTCCGATTTGCCGCCCTTGGACGTGCCGCGATTGCCGGCGCGGTGGGATACTCTATTTGGGGTCCAGGGCGGCGCTGGCTTTCGCGATAATGTCACCCTGGCCGCCTATGATCCCGCGTCGGCGGGTTTCATCTACGGCCAGTTCGACGGCTTGGTCAACCGGTTGTCATTGGATGCGTCGCAACTGACCCTGTTCGCGGATGGGTTCTACCGCCAGTATCTCTCAGGCCCGGTGGATGACGAGCAAACCTACTCGGGCATGGCCGAGTGGAAGCAGCCGCTGGGGACCCGCTGGGAGGTTTCCGTGGCGGCCCAGGGGCTCTACCTGGATCAGGTCATGGATGTGTCCTTTACCGAGACCAATCGTTCGGCCGTCCGGGTGCGGGGACCCGCGCTCACGCTTCGCCCCGGCGCCCGGTTGGACCTGGCCGGCAATCTCTGGGCCGCGGTGGAACTTCCGGTGACCCGGCGGCTTCTGGACGAGCCGCTCGACGATCAATGGGAGGGTAGCCTGCGGCTGGCGGTGGGGCGCGACTACGGGTGGCGGTCGGATTTGCAGCTCAGCTACGAGCCGCTCTGGCGGGCCTATGACAACGCCACGGACGTCACCGAGGAGGGCGTCTCCATCCCCGGGACGCATCGGACCTACCTTCAGCATGAACTCCGGCTGGCCTGGCGGCATCATTGGGACGAGCGTCGTCGCTGGCGGACCAAGGCCTGGATCGGCCTGCGGCTCAACCAGGACAACGCCGCGGGGTATTTCGATTTCACCAAGCTCTATTCGAGCGTTGAACTGCGCTACCGGGCCGGCCGGTGGGAGCTGACGGCCGAGGCCAGGGCCTCCTGGTATTCCTACGATGTCCAGACCGTCAGCCCCACTGATCCGCGTCTGCGGGAGAACGTGGTGGCGGGGGTGAGCCTGCGCTGCGAACGGGAGCTGCTTCACCGGCTCAAAGCCGTTGCCGAATATGAATTCGAACGGGTGCTGTCGAACGATCGCTTCGAGCAATACACCGTCAACACGGTCAGCGGCGGATTGCGGTGGGAGTTTTGACCGATGGAAACGCTCCTTCACTTTCCACAACTGCTCGAGCGTTTCCGGCGGCTGCCCTGGGTGCTGCTGGGGGTGACCCTGGGGGTCCTGGCGGGCGCGATCCTGGCCCTGACGTGGCAGACGCGCGAGCGCATCCGGCGGCAGATCGCCGGCCGCGACGGCGAGGTGCTCCAGGCGGTGGCGCTGATGGAATACGCCCGCGACGTGCGCGAGGGCCTGGCCGGGCCCATCAGCGACCCTGGCAGCCAGCTCGGCCTGGTGCTCAAGATTTCCGACCTCAAGGGCGTGATGGGCATCCGCCTCTTCGACGCCGCCGGCCGCTTCGTGGAGACCTTTCCGCCGGACGTGCGCGAAGGCGCGCTGGCCGAGCGGGACCTCACCGCGCTCCGGAGCCTGCGGCCGGTGTCGCATTACCACGCGGGGATGAAGCTCTCGCGGGTGTTTTACCCGTTGCCGGGCGCGTCACCCCAGGGCGATCCCGCGGTCCCGCTGCTGGAGGTGAACGTGCCGCTGCACACCGGGCGCGGTTCCTCGCTGGCGGGGATCGCCCAGTTCCTGATCGAAGGGCAGAGCATCGCCGCCGAATACACCCGGCTGGATCGGCATCTGGGGCTGCAGGCCTTGGGAGCCTTTGCCGCCGGCGGCGGTTTGCTGGCGGCGGTCATGAGCTGGGGCTTCCTGAGGCTCCGCCGCGCCCACCGATTGCTCGGCGAACGCACCGCGAACCTGATCAAAGCCAACCAGGAGCTGGCCCTGGCCGCCAAAACCTCGGCGCTGGGGGCGGTCACCGCGCATCTGCTCCACGACCTGAAGAACCCGCTCGCCGGACTGCAGAGCTTCATGAACCTCCACAGCTCCCAACTGGCTGTGGGCGACGAGACCGACTGGCAGAAGGCCGCCGCTTCCACCCGCCGCATGCAGGCGATGATCAGCCAGGTGGTCAATGTTCTGCGCGAGGAGCAGAGCGGCGCCCGCTATGAAGTGACCCTGGCCGAGCTGGCGGGCCTGGTGTCCAGCCGGGTGCTGCCGCTGGCCCGGGAGAGCGGCGTTGAGTTTCACACCGCCCTCGAGGCGGAGGCGGCCCTTCCCAACCACGCCGCCAGCCTGACCTCACTCATCCTGGTGAACCTGATCCAGAACGGCATCCAAGCCACGCCCAGGGGCGGCGCGGTGAGGCTGTCGGCCCGGCGGGCGGAGGGCCGGCTGGTGTTCGACGTCTCGGACCAGGGGCCTGGTTTCCCGCCCAGCCAGACGCCCTTCCTGCCCTGCCAATCGGGCAAGGAAGGCGGCAGCGGCATCGGGCTGGCTCTCAGCAAACAGCTTGCGCTCCATTTGGACGCGGCGTTGGACTTGCTCCAGAACACGCCCTCGGGCTGCGTGTTTAGGCTCGCCTTGCCGGGGCCGCAGCCCTTAGCTTCGTCCAAGCAGGCGCCCCTGGCCGTCCCGGGCTGATGGCCCAAGCCGCCCGCTTGAATCAGATGCCGGCGCAGCCGCTGAATTCGTTCCTGGCTTCGGCCCGCGGTGGGGCTGCGCTCCTGCTTCTGCTGCTCTGGAGCCCAGCCTCGACCGCCCAGGTCCCCTCGCTCCGCTGGCATTGGTCGAACCCGCTGCCGCACGGAGGCAACGCGGTGGACATGGCTTACTCGCCGCAGTGGCTGCTGGCAGTGCAGGTGGCCGAAC
>JAKLEJ010000536.1 GCA_022711695.1 Verrucomicrobiota bacterium
CTGGAGACGGTCCCGGATGAGCTTGATCTCGTTGGCGAAGAGCTCGGCCTTGTCCTTGCCGCCGCAGCGGGGGCACTTGGCCTCGCCGATGTAGAACACCTCGTCCATGCCCGCGTGGAAGGCGTCTGCCTCGAACGCGTCGCAGATTTCATCCACCACGGGCAGGACCACCTCGTGCACCTTCGGATGCAGCGGGCAATAGCTCCGGCAGTAGAGGCCGTCCGGGTTCGGCCAGGCGTACTTCTCCGGCGTCTTCACCCACGGGGTCTCGTCGAACTCCGGGTAGGCCCGGAGCAGGGGGCCGACCGACCGCTGCCAGGATTGATGCCCGAGCAGGTTCACCTGGGGGATCAGCCGGATCCGGTTGGTCCGGCAGGCCGACACCAGTTTCTTCACGTCCGCCAGGGAGAGCCCGCCGCGGCTGGCCAGCTCGGGCCGGCTCGTATATTGGTAGTTGAAATCCACCCGCAGGATCAGGGTGTTCACCGAGCGCGGCGCCAGGTCTTCCTGGATGAAACGCGCGAACGCCTCGACCTGCGAGGGATTGGGCGCGGCGATGCACAAGCCGCGAACGGGCAGCAGCGCGTCCAGCGGCTCCGCCGCCGTCAGCGAAACGGCGGCAAGCGCGGAGGCGAGCAGACAGGAGGTCTTCATTGGTCAGGGGTTCCTTTCCCGCGCGGCCGGCGGTTCATCGGCGTTGTTGGCGATCTTCACCGCGCCCGGGCTCTTGTTCTCGATTCGGAGCGGCCCGGTGATGACGTTGTCGCTGATCACGGCGCGCCGGACCTTCTCGCCGAGGGCGATCTGGGGTTTGTTCTCGCGGAACTCGCAGCCGCGCACCTGCACGGTCCCGCTCTCGACCTGGAGGGCAGGCCGTCCCTCGCGCTTGGAATCCCATTGCACGAAAATGCAGTCGCTGAATGCCGTGGTTCCGCGCCCGCCCAGGCGCGCAATCTGCCGGCAGGGGCCCCAAAACGCGCAGTTCACGAAGCGGACGCTGCCGGTGTGGTTCGTGCCCACCTCGACCATGGTCGGATCCGGCCCGTGAAAGGAAACGAACTCGCCGTTCGAGATCAGCAGACCGAAGGGCGCGCTGTTGTCCACCACCAGCGCGGTGTAGCAGTCGTCCGCCCCGATGCCCAGGAAATTGCCGTTGCACACCCCCGACTTGGTCTGAAGGAAGCGGTAGCCCACCTTGTAGCCGAAGCAGAAGGTGTTGAACACGTACTGCCAGTCGCTCCGCCCGAAGAGGAAAGCCTCGCCGTTTTCCTGCTGCCACTGAAAGAGCTTGGGCCGCATGCTCCACCACGGATTGAAGTGCACGTTCTCGATGCGGCCGATGTCGTAGATGCTGTCCACCAGCACCCCGCGCCGCAGCGGCTGGCCGTGCACGTCCCGGATGAGGTGTCGCTCGTTGCGCGAGGCGTCGATACCGTTGTAGGGATTGAGCAACTCGACCGCGAGCACCGCCGGGTTCTTCCCGCGCATGGCGATGGCCCATGGGTAGGGCTTGGGCTCCGCGGCCGGATCCTGTTTCGGATAGTAGAGCACCACCCCTTTGAGCGTGCTGTTGTCCTGCAGGGTGACAAACGCGGGGCCCTCCTCCGAGCCCTCGCCTTCGGTCACCAGGAAGGTTGTGCCGTCGTCGGTGGGTCGGGCCTGGCCGGGATTGCGGATGCCGATGTGCGAAGGCACGGATTCCCAGACGCCCTTCAAGGTCACCGCGGCGGGGACGTTGAGATGCCCGGCGAAGTAATACACCCCGCGCGGAGCATAGACCACCCCGCCGCCCGCCTGCCGGGCCGCGTCCAGGGCCTTCTGGAATGCGGCCGTGTCGTCCGTGACGCCGTCGCCCTTGGCCCCAAAATCGCGGACGGAGTGGAAGTCGGGATTGGTCGCGGCGGAAACGGCAAGGGCCGCGCCCAGGAATGGCAGCAGGAAGTGAGCGGAGTTATTCATGTGTAATGAGCGGAGCCACCATCGCACGGCCCCCTGGCCGTTGGCAAGCCGGCAGCGCAGCCCGGGAGGCGGCGCGGATTCCCGGGGGGGGAATCGGGCTTGACGTCGCCGTCCGTCCGACCATGCTGCGGTCTATGAACGTGGATCCCAATCAATTTCCCCCCTGGCTGGGTTTGCTCATTCCGATTTTGGTCCTGGTGGCCCTTTGGGACGCGGTCTGGAAGACGATCGGCCTGTGGAAAAGCGCGCGCCACAATCAGCTCGCCTGGTTCATCTGCATCGCCGTCTTCAATACAGCCGGCATCCTGCCGATCGTTTACCTCGCATTTTGCCAGCGCGATCGGAACGGCGCCTGACGCGGGAGCGAAGGGGCCGGCCGGCGCGGAGGCTCAGGGCTCGCAGACCACCAGTCGCGCCGCTTTGGGGGCAAAGGGTTCGATTCGGAACTGGTTCACGCCGGGCTTGAGATGGCGCGTTACCTCCAGGCGCAGCGGCCTGCCGATCACCCCGCCGGCGTATTGGCCGTTGATGGCCACCCGGGCGGCTTCCTCCGGCGCCAGCCCTTCCATCTCAAGGTACACCCGCGTTCGGGCAAAGTTAGGGCGGGGTCCCAGATCGCAGCGCCCCACAAACACATCCGCTTTCACCGGGCTGAGCGTGAGCTGGCCGCCGCCGAGGCGGCCCCAGGGGCCGGCGCCGAATCGGACCGTTTCCCGGGCTTGCGCCCACGCCGAGTCGTCGTAGCCAGGGGCCTGCCATCGGCCTGGGGCGGCGCGGGAGGTTCTCCAACTCGCATCCACCCGAATGACCACGGGGTCGCCCTGGTCGAACTGAAGGCGCAGACAGCCCAGCAGACCCGCCGGGCTGGCCTTTTCGGTGGCGTTGACGGCCGTGATCGCAAGCTGGTTGGCGCCCGCGTGCAGCCCGCTGGTGATGTCCAATTCCAC
>JAKLEJ010000537.1 GCA_022711695.1 Verrucomicrobiota bacterium
GCAGGAAGCCCTCCAGGGAGAGGTTGGTCGGCCCCGCGTTGTAGAGCTCGATCCAGGGGTCCCGATCGCCGGCGGCGTCCAGCGGCCCGGCGGTGTTCTCCGGCTGCGCTTCGTTCAGCCACAAGGGCGGAAAGACCGCCAGGAGACCGGCGACCGAGTTGGTCGTCCCCGGCGTGGCCGGGGCCGGCGGACGCACCGCCACCTTCGGGAAGAAGCTCGAGGTCATCCGCAGGTTCAGGTTGGCGCCGTTGGTCCCCGGCAAATACCAGAAGCTGAGCTGGCAGACCGTCTGGGTGGGGATGGTCGGGGCCAGGTCCTGGTAGAACTGGGTCAGTTGGGCGCTGGCGGGCTTGTAGAGGAAATGCAGGCAGGAGGAGCCGCCCCGCTGGACGTTGGTCACGATCTCCGAGTCCACCGTCACAATGTTGGTCAGCCAGTTGTTCGGGCCCAGGACGGTGTTCGTGCCCAGGGGCAGCTCGAAGCCGCCGTTCTTGATGACATTCAGGCCGGCATTCGTGCCCGTCAGCAGGGTCAGCGACAGGTCGTCGATGAAGACGTCGCCGCCGGTGGTGTCCATGTAGAGGGAGAGCCGGGAGCCGACGGCGGTGCCCGAGGGGCCGGTGTAGCTGAAGAAGCGCCAGCCCAGGCCGTCGCTCCAGTTGGCCACGCGGCTGTTGTCCTGGGCCGGATCGACCAGTTGGAGGGCCCAGCCCTGGCCGTCGGCGGTGGCCGGCCAGGGCGCGCTGTTGTCGTAGCGCACCCGGTCCACCACCACGTCTTGCGCCGGAGTGGCCCCCGGCTGGATCAGGCTCAGCGTCTCGCCCCCGTTGTCCAGTTCGCGGTCGAACTGGCCGAAGACGGGGATGGCGGGTCCGTAGGTGTTGGCAAAGGCGCCGCGGTTCTTGGCCAGAAGCATCAGCCCGCCGTTGGTCAGCACCGCGCCCGGCGGGAAGGTGTAGCCCAAGCCTTCCAGCCGCCAGCCGGAGAGGTCAAACGAGGTGTCGGTCGAGGTGTTGAATAGTTCGACAAACGTGGCTTCGGGCGCGCTGGAGTTGTACATCAATTCGTTGAAGACCACGTGGTCCGACGGCGACGCGTTCGTGCCGGTGTATTCGATGCCGATGCTGTCGGAGGCCGCGGGCAGCGGGTTGCCGCGCACGTCGAATCCCTGGAGGGCCAACGCATTCGAACCCGCCTCCAGCGGCACAAGCAGCGACCAGTTGGTGACGCTGGTCCAGGTGACCGGGTATGCCGCGCCGTTGACGCGGACGCTTTGGACCTCGATCGGCGCGCTGCCCGCGAGGCGGATGGCGCCGCGGTTGGTGGCGAAGTCGTTGCCGCCGTTGGCGGAAATGGCAAAGGGCGCGTTCACCGTGGCCAACTGGGAGACGAGATAGGCGCGGCGCTGGCTGATGTAACTCTTCACGCCGTTTGCGGAGTAGGGCGTGAGGCCCTCGGCCTGGAGCGCGCTGACGATCGAATCGATCCGCGCGTTGGCGGCGGCCGCCAGCATCGGCCCGTTTACCGCATCCTGGAAGGCCCGCCAGTAGGCGCGCTGGAATTCGGGATTGTTGCGGAACTTGGTGGCAATGGTGTCGCCAGGGGCGCCGCCATCCCAGTTCGAGCCGTTCGAGAACAGGCCGGCGGTGGGCGTGTCGCTGGCGGGATTGCCGCCGGTGAGGCCGTCGGTTCCGAAGCAAAAATCGATGTCCCACGGCGTCATGATCCAGGGGCCGCGCCGGGGTTTGTAGGCGTACATGTTCTTGCCATAGCTCCAGCCCCAGGAATCCCAGTTGCCCGAGATGCGCTGAATGGCCAGCGCCCGGCTCCAATTCTCCGTGTCCACGAGCGCGGCCGTTTGCGCGGTGAACAGCGGGGTGTCGGCGAGGTTGAGAATCTCCACCAGGGTGAAGAGGTTGGTGAAGTCGTTGGCGGAGACGGCCACCGAGCGGGGGGCCCACATCCAGCGATAGCGTTTGGGCGGCATCGTGCCGCCGGAGGTGTATTTCTGGAGGGTGGCGCGGATGTCGCTGAGGAACGAGGCGCCGTTATCGGCAAACTCGATCCAATCCTGGGCCTTGAAAAGGTCGCCTTCGCCGTCTTCGGGGACCCACTGGCGGTAGAAATCGCCGTTGGGCTGCTGGGTGTCCTCAAAGACGGTCTGCCGGGGCTGGCCATTGACGAACACGCGGACGAAACGGCGGTTAAGCGCTGGCACGCCGATCTCTCGCGCCATCCACCAGATGATTTGTTCCCGGATCAAGGTGAGGTCGTCGCCGAAGGTGCCGGGCCCGGCCAGCATCATCCAGGTTTCCCCCAGCATCGGATCGTCCGGAGGAAACGTCAGCACGTAATCGCAATTGGCGCCATTGGGCCCGGTGAAGCCGCCCGTGTGGAAGGGGCTGCCGCTGTAGAGCGCGCCGGCATTGTAGATGATCCGGTGCTGTCCATTCACGAAAGTCACGTCCAGCGGTTCGTTGCTGTTCTTCTCGCGCTGCTCCCAGCGGGTTTGTGTGGCGCGGGTCATCCAGAAACGATAGGCCCCCAGGCGGCCGGTCGCCGGCGGTTCGCCCCAGCGGACCAGGCATTCGCGCGCGGGCGCGTCGGCCGGAAAGGCCGAGACCGCGCCCGGTTTGTCCTGCGCGACCACCTGGAAGGCCGCCAAAACGTTGGCGGTCTGCGGGGGAATCGGCGCGCTGAACCAGCCGGCGCCGCGGGGAACCATATTGACGGTGGTGAGGCGCGAATTGGGGTCGAGCCGGTAGCGCAGCGCCGCCCCGGCCAGGCCGTCGGGGTCGCTCACGCGCGCGAACACGGTCACCGGCTCCCCTTCGGCGGGCAGCGCGCGGCGGTGGGTGACCTCGACGATGGCGGGGCCCGCGTTCGTCAATGCCCGCGAGT
>JAKLEJ010000538.1 GCA_022711695.1 Verrucomicrobiota bacterium
ATGGCCCGTCCTTTGGCCCATTTCAGGGGCCGCTCGCCAACGCCCTCTTCCTGAGGGCCGAGCGCGTCGCCGGCAGATGCACCACCCATTTTGTCTCCGTCGCGCATGCGCTGACACGGCAGTACCTGGCGGCGGGCATTGGACACCCCGCCCAGTACACCCGCATCCTCAGCGGGTTTCCTCTCGATCCCTTTTTGCGGGCTCGCAACGATCCGGAGTTGAGGCGCAGCCTGGGGCTCGCGCCCGAGCACGTGGTCGCGGGCGTGTTGGCGCGATTGTGTCCGCTCAAAGGCCACGAGGATCTCCTGGCGATGGGTCCGGACCTGGTCCGGGCCTGTCCCTCCCTGCGGTTTCTTCTGGTGGGCGACGGCCCCTGGCGCAGCCGCCTCCAGGAACGCGCGCGAACGTTGGGGCTCTCGGATCGTTTCGTCTTTGCCGGCCTCGTTCCGCCGGAACGAGTGCCCGCCCTGCTTGGGGCGATGGATTTCCTGGTTCATTTGTCCCGACGCGAGGGCTTGGCCCGCAGCCTTTCCCAGGCCTTGTGCGCCGGCCGGCCGGTGGTGGCGTGCGATTGCGATGGCGCTTCCGAGGTCTGCCTCGAGGGGGAGACGGGTTTCCTGGTGCAGCCCGGGAACCTGTCCCAGTGCGCCGAGAGGATTCTGCGGCTGGCCCGGGACCCGGATCTGCGGCTGCGCCTGGGCAGGAACGGTCGGGAATTGGTCCGGCAGCGCTTCTCGGTCGAAACGATGTTGGAGGAACTGCGGGCTTTGTACCGCAGGCTGACGCCGGAATGCTGACCGCTCCGAACAGTCTGTGCCTTCTTGCGGGGGTGGCTGCGGGATTCACCGCCTGGCTGAGCCTTCCCTTGTGGAGGCGTTTTTGTCTGGCACAGGGCGCGGTGGATGCCCCCGGCCGCCGCAAAATCCACGATGTCCCGACCCCGCTCGCCGGAGGACTGGCGGTGTTGACGGGGATCCTGCTGCCGTTGGCGCTCGGCGGCCTGGCGGCGGCGTTAGGCTGGAAAGGCGCGGAGGTCGGCCGTGCGCTCGCTCAAGATGGTTCAGACGGCTCGGTTCCATGGGCGGGCATCCTGGTTGGCGCTGTTGGCATGCTGGGCCTGGGATGGGTCGATGATCTTCGCGACTTGCGGCCCGCTGCCAAGCTTGCCGGCCAGATTGCGGTTGCCTTCGTTGCCGTCTGGCTCGGCGTGCGCGCGCAGGCCGTCGCTTTCCCGCTGCTCGCCTGGCCTCTGACCGTCTTTTGGATTGTCGCCGGGGTCAACTCGATGAATCTGATGGATAACATGAACGGCCTGTGCGCGGGGTTGGGCGCAATCGGCGCCGCCTGCTGCGGCCTGATCGCCGCGGCCCTGGGGCAGGCGCCTCTGGCCCTCCTTGCTTTCCTGATCGCGGGGGCCGCCCTGGGGTTTCTGCCGCACAATTATCCCAGGGCTGGAGCGTTTCTGGGCGACAGCGGGAGCCACCTGATCGGTTTCCTGCTCTCGGCGCTGGCGATTCTGCCTCGAATCGAACACTCCTGGCATCCTCCCTATCCTGGGGCTCTGGTTCCGGTGTTGCTGCTGGCTGTGCCGTTGGGCGACATGGCGTGGGTGGCGGGGACGAGGTGGCGGCGGGGACAGCCCATTTCCATGGGCGACACCAATCATCTGTCACATCGCCTCGAACGTCGCGGGCTGAGCCGGCCCGCCGCCGTGGCGCTGATTTGGGCGCTGGCGCTTGTCTGCGGCGGGGCCGCCTTTCTTTGTCTGAACCGTTAGCCCCGCCCCGGGGCGGCCGGTCAGTACTTCTTCGTGAACTTCGGCTTGGGCTCCCCCTCGCCAGGAAGCGTGTCTGCTGCCGGGGGTTGGGGCGTGTCGGGGTCGGCGACGGGGGCTGCGGGGGCTGTCCCGGGGCCCGCACTGCCGCCTTTCTGCGGCGTCTCCCCCTGCTCGCACACTTTGACGAAAAGCATCTGGAGTTGGCTCAGGCTCTGCCGGAGGAGGTGCGCTTCGGCCTTAGTCAGGTTGCCGCGGGTCTTGACCTCGATCATCTCCAGTTGCTCGATGAACATCTGGGCGGCCTCCAGGTCCACGGCGGGCTTGTCCGAGCCTGGCAGGGGGGCCTGCCCCAGGAACATGGCCGCCATGTTGACCTGCCGCGTCACCAGGTCCGCAAACAAAGCCGCGTGCAGTTCCTCGCGGTTCTGGCCGCCGGGGGCTTCCAGGGGATTGGGATTTTCGCTCATGCGCCGGATGATTCCCCGCCGGCGTCCGGAGCGCCACAAAAAAAGACCGCCCCACCTCGCATGAGGGCTTGCCAACCGCCCCGGCTCTGGACAAACTGGGCAACGTATGAAGCTGAAAATCGCCACCATCATTCTCTTTCTGGTTTGTGTTGGCCTGGGAATCATGCTGGTCATGCGTCAAAAGGAAGCCCAGCAACTTCAGAAGACCGCCGAGGACACCTCCGCCGAGCTGTCCAGCGTCTCCAACCAGTTGAAGAAGGCCAGCAAGGATCTCTCCGACCAGCAGGCCGTCAACGTGGACATCGAGAAGACCGTCAAGACGCGCGAGGGCGAGATCGTCGTCATCTCCAACCAACTCACCGACGTCAAAGGGCAGCTCGAGAAGACCGAGGCCGATGCCAAGGCCAAGGAGCAGGCCGCCCGGACGGAACTGGCCAAGCGCGACGCCCGCATCTCCGAGCTCGAAGGAGAGAAGGACGACATGGGCAAACGGCTTTCCGGCCTCACCAACATGATCGCCGATCTGCGCAAGCAAATCGCCGACACCGAGAGAAAGCTTGCCGTTTCGGACGGGGACCGCGAGTTCCTGCTCAAGGAATTGAAGCGGATGCAGACCGAGAAGGCCGACCTCGAGAAGCAGTTCAACGATCTGAAAGC
>JAKLEJ010000539.1 GCA_022711695.1 Verrucomicrobiota bacterium
AAAGGCGTCCGTCCAGGCACACCAGGCCGCCATGGCAGGTGTCCAGCGCCGCGCCCCAGGCTTTCTCGACCCGCAGCGCGCCCGCCTCGGAGGTGACCTGCAACAGCCGTCCGCCGCCGGCGTCCGGCGCCGTCACGAAGACCCCTTGGTCGCAGACCACCGGGGTGGCGGCGATGACGTCGTAGCGGGTGGGCAGGGGATAGGTCCAGAGCAGCTTGCCGGAGGCGGCATCGGCTCCGAAGGCATGGCGCTGCGAACAGCCCAGCACCTGGCGATGTCCCGCGACCAACGCCAGGGTTGGCGGCGCGTAGCTGGCCAGGTCCGCCTCGCCGGCAGGGTCAAGGACACGCCGCTGGGCTGGATCGGCGGAAGGTCCGGTTAAGAGGGGTCCGCTCTGCCAGAGGGTGGCGCCGGTGGCGACATCGAGAGCCGCCAGGAGGGTCCCGGGGCCTCCGGGCATGACAAACACTCGCGAGCCGTCCACCAGCAGGCACTCGCTCAGCGCCCAGGTAATGTTCCGGCTGCCGAAGCGCTCGAGAATGTCCACCGCCCACACCTCGCGGCCAGAGGCAGGCTCCAGGCAGACCGCGCGGCCATGGGCGTTCAGGTGAAAGAGCCGCCCATGGCCCAGCGTGCACGACGCGCGCGCGCCGGGATACGGTCCCTTCCAAGCGCGGCCGTTGGTGGCGCGCCACAGGACTTTTCCGGTCAAGTCCAGAGCGAGAATCTCCAAGCGTTCCTGACTCTCCCCGGTCAGGTAGAGGCGGCCGTTTTGGATGACTGGGGCCGAGTAGCCTCTGCCCAGACCTTCGCTGGTCCAAAGCAGTTTTGGGCCGCCTGCGGGCCACTGCTGCAGCAGCCCGGTCTCGAGGCTCGTGCCATCCCGCTGCGGTCCGCGCCACTGCGCCCACTCCGGTTCAGGTGAAGCGATCAGGCGGGGTTTGTCCGCGCTAGCCGCAGCCAGGAGGTTCGCCGTCGCCAGGAGGCAGAGAAGGGGAATGCAATTCATGGGTTGGACGATCGACGTGGCGGGCTCAAGTGGAACAGGCTGCCGGCGAAGGCATCCGGCTTGGTTGAATGCAGGAGCCGGAACGTCGGCCAACGCCCCGGGCGCTGCCAATCTTCCTCAAGGCATCGAGAAGGGCGTCCCAGTCCCGGGCGGTGGTCTCCCAGCCGCTGCTCAAGCGCAGGGCCCGGCTGGCCTGGTCGGCGGTGCAACCCATTGCCAGCAGCACGTGCGAAGGCTGCTCGGCGCCGCTGGCGCAGGCCGAGCCCGTCGATGCCGCAAAGCCCAGCTTGTCGAGCCTGACGACCCAGCGTTGCGGGCAAGCCGACTCGGGCGCGAGGACCATGACGGTGTTCCAGAGCCGTGGGGCGTTGCCCCCGACCACAGTGATCCCGGGGATCTCCTTGCAGAGGCGTTGTTCGAAGCGAACGCGGAGGGTTTCGGGGGCTGGGCCCGGATTTTTCATGCGCGCTTCGCGGCTTCGCAGGGCCGCCACCATGGCCAGCGCCCCGGCCACGTTTTCGGTTCCGGCCCGGAGGCCGCCCTCCTGCTTGCCGCCGCAAAGCAAGGGCTCGATCGACGTCGCTGGGGGGCAGGTCACGAAGCCCACGCCCCTCGGCCCTCCGAATTTGTGCCCGCTTCCAACCACGAAATCGCAGTCTCCCAGGCCGCGCGCAGGCCGCCGGCCCAGCCACTGGACCGCGTCGCACAGAAACGGAACCTCGCGTTCGCGGCACAGGGCCAGGACCTCGCGCCAGGGCTGGAGCACGCCGGTTTCGTTGTTGGCCGCCATCACCGCCACAACGCCGGGCCGGCGGCGCTTGAGCCGCCCTTGCAGCCAGTCCAGATCGATGACTCCGTCAGCGGTGCACGGGATCAGTCGGCAGCGGCTTCCCAGTCGCTCAAGGGCGGGCGCCAGCAGGCTGGGATGTTCGATCGCGGAAACAAGGGCCTCGCCCCGGCTCGGGAGCCGGCGCGCGAATGAGCGCGCCACCATGTTGTTCGATTCGGTGGCCCCCGAGGTCCAGACAATCGCTGTTGGCGAACAGCCCAGCAGGGACGCCAGTTCCTCCCGCGCTCCCTCCAGGGCCCGGTCCGCGCGGGCGCCCAGCCGGTGTGGGCTCGATGGGTTTCCAGGGAAATCGCGAACGGCCGCCAGCCAGGCCTCGCGGGCCTCCGGCAGCAGCGGTCCGGTGGCGTTATGGTCAAAACAGATCATCGCCGTCGTGCCGACAGGATAAGCGATTCGCGGCTTTTGTCACGGGCCTTCGCGGATTCAGCCGAAAACTCCAGGGTTGCGCGGTGTCGCCGCCCGGCTAGACTCTCCGTCACGTATGAACCACCACCTCAATCGTCGCGAGTTTCTGAGCGCCACTGTCGCCGCCGGAATGGGCTTGAGCCTCACCCCCCTCCCGGGCCGTGCCCAAGCCGAGCCCGTTTTCAAAACGCGCCTGCGCAAAGCTCTGATCATGAACAAGCCCACCGAGGAGGGCCTCAAGAAGATGAAGGACGCCGGTTTTCACGGAGTCGAAGCGGGCGTCATTCCGGTGGCCGAGGCCGAGAAATGCCGGGCGGTGGCCGAGGCCATGGGCATGAAAATCCATGCCGTGCTCCGCGGATGGGCCGAATTCAACAGCCCGGACGCGGCCAAGGTGGAGTCCACCTTCAAGGTTACCGAGGACGCGCTGCGCGCGGCGCAGGCGTTTGGGGCCGATGCGGTTCTCCTGGTCCCCTGCCGCATCGGCGGCATGAAGATGCCCAAGCCGCGCGAGTTCAAGATGGAGTTCGACTCGAAGACCGGTCACCTCAGCCGGGTGGCCGACGGCGACAACAGCCCGTATGCGGAGTACATCAAGGCGCACAATCATGCCACCGACACCTCGACCGAGG
>JAKLEJ010000054.1 GCA_022711695.1 Verrucomicrobiota bacterium
CTGCGCAAACACCGTCGAGGCGCCGGTCTTGAGGTCGTGCCGATAGATCGTTCCGGGCGTGGTGAAGCTGGTGAACGAGTAGAACGTCTCCGAGTCGTGGCGTTTGCCTCCGAAGCCCCCCGCGCTGCCCAGGCCGGGCAGGGTCACTTCGCGCGCAAATCGGCCGTCCAGTTCGAAGATCTTCACCTGCGTGCGCGCGTCTTTCAGGTAGCTGATCGCAAACCGGTTGTTGACCACGCTCACGCCCACGACCGTCTCCGGCGCTTCGCGGATGATTTCCTTCCACTGGGCTCGCGCCGGCTGGGTGATGTCGATGGCGATCAGCCGGCCCCGGGGCGCCTTCAGGTCCGTGCGAAACCAGAACACCGGTCCATCGTTGTCCACAAAATCGTAGGCGGCGTCGAAATCCGTCAACAGCGGGGTCACTTCGGCGCCGGCTTGCCGCAGATCCAGGTAGAACACCCGCCGTTTGGGGCTGGTGCCCTCACTGGCCGAGATCACCAGGTAACGGCCGTCTTCAGTGACCTCGCCCTGGAAGTTCCACTCCTTTTGATCGGGCCGATGATAGACCAGGCGGTCCTCCGCCTGCGGCGTGCCCAGGCGATGGTAGTAGAGCTTGTGGTAATAGTTGGCCTTGGTGAGCCGGGCGCCCTCGGCCGGTTCGTCATAGCGGCTGTAGTAGAAGCCCAGGCCGTCCTTGCTCCAGGAGGCCCCCGAGAACTTCACCCAGTTCACGCGGTCCGCCAGGTCTTCCTTGGTCTGGACATTGCGGACCCGCCATTCCTGCCAGTCAGACCCGGAGGATGACAATCCGTAAGCCATGTGCCGGCCGTCCTGGCTGATGGCGTAGCCGCTTAACGCAACCGTGCCGTCGGCGGAGAGGCCGTTGGGGTCCAGCAGCACCTCGGCCGGGGCCTCCAGGGCGGTCCGGGTGTAGAGGACGCTCTGGTTCTGCAGGCCGTCGTTGCGCGAATAGAAATACCGGCCGCCCTCCTTGAAGGGGATGCCGTAGCGCTCGTAGTTCCACAGGCGCGTCAGGCGCGCGCGCAGGGCCGGCCGTTCCACGGCCGACTCCAGCCAGGCAAAGGTGATCTTGTTTTGCTCCTCCACCCAGGCCCGGGTTTGGGGCGAGTTGTCGTCCTCCAGCCATCGGTAGGGGTCGGCAATGGCCACGCCGTGCAGGCGGTCCACCTGGTTGGTGGTGGCGGTGACAGGGTATCTGAGGCCGTGGGTGACACAGCCCGAGGCCAACGCGGCCAGCGCGGCCGAGGCAACAGCTTTCCACAAGATCATGGCCGCAGACCTTGCGCGAAGGCCGCGCCCCCGTCAAAATCATTTCCCTGCCCAGAAAAGGATTTTCACCTTCGGACGCCTGTGGTAGGTATCCCCGCAAGGGCTCGAGGATTCCATCGGCCCATCCTGATTGCCTATGAAACGATCGTCCAGCCAGGCCGCTGGGTGCGCGTCGCTGCCGCGCTCCGCGCAAAACCTCTGCCCGGCCGCCTGATGGCCACCCCGCACTTGAACGTGGACGAACTGGCGCAACGGCATGCCGCCTGGACCGTCGCCTGGCACCAGGGGCCCACTTCACCCGAGGCCGCGCCGCCCTGGGTCGCCATCGAGCGCAACCACCGCATGAACTTCGACCTCTGGCACGAGGAAGACATGGCCCGGCGGGATGACCTGGGCGCCGAGCGGGTCCGCCAGGCCAAGCGCCTCATCGACCGCTGCAACCAGGCGCGCAACGACGCCATCGAGGAACTGGACGTCTGGCTGCAAGGCCAGTTGCCTGCCGCCTCCGAGGATCGCCCCCAGCACTCCGAGACCCCGGGAATGATCATCGATCGCCTCTCCATCCTCTCGCTGAAGCTCTACCACATGCGGATCGAGGCTGGCCGGGACTCCGCCGCCGAAGCGCATCGTCGCAAGTGCCGCGAGCGCTGCGGCATCCTCGAAACGCAGCTCGCGGACCTGAAGGCCTGCCTGGCGTCGTTGTTGGACGAGTTGGTCCGGGGCGCCCGCCGGTTCAAGCTTTACCGGCAGCTCAAGATGTACAATGACGCCGCCTTGAACCCCCAGCTCTATTCCGCCGCCCGTCCGGACGCTGCCGGCGGGGCTTAGTGCCGCTCGCATTCCCTCCGGATTCAGTCCATGAACGACCGTCCCGGCCACCTGCTGCTGTATGAGCCCCGCCTGGTGGGCTTTCACCCGTTCTATCTCCGGCTTCTCTGCGAGGACTTTCTGGCGGGCGGCTACCGGCTCACCCTGGCGGTGAATGGAGGCGAGCGCTACCGCAAACGCCGCGAGGAAGCGATCGGTCACCTCGATGGGCAGATGGAGACAATCCTCCTTCCGGAGCGGATTCGGAAAGGGCGCCAGGAGAAGAACTGGCTCGCCCGCAGCCTGAGCCGCTCCGGGGCGAACCGCGCCTTCCTGGTTTCCGTGGACGAGGTGGCTTCGCACACCCTCCGGCGGGCGGCCTTCGGGCTCAATCCCCCGCGCCATCTCCGGGGCCGAATGGCCGGGCTTTACCTTCGCCCGCGCTTCTTCGAGCCCGACCGGAAGCGGTCGTTCAACGACTTCCTGAAGCTTCGCGGCTTGCGCCGCTTGCTCGATGGGGGCTGGTTCGATGCCCTCTTCCTGCAGGATGAATTCCTGCTGGAGCCGGCCAACCGCTGGTGCGGCCGCGAGGTCTTTCGGTTTCTGCCCGATCCCTGGATTGGGGACTTCTCCCGCTCGTCACTCGAGGCGCGGCGCGCTTTTGGAGCGCCTGAAAACGCGAAGGTCTTTCTGTTTTACGGGACGGCCTCGCCCCGCAAGGGCCTGTGGGTGGTCACCCGCGCGCTCCGGGAGCTGCCCGCGCGTGAACCGGTGTTCCTGCTCTGCGCGGGGGACGTGGCCCAGGACCCCGCCGCCGCCGCCGATCTGAAAGAACTCGAGCGCGCCGGCCGCGCCCGGGTCATCGCCCGCTATGTCAGTCAGGCTGAGCAAGACCTGCTCTATTGCGCGGCGGACGTGGTCTTGCTGCCGTATGTCGGCCATTACGGATCGAGCGGGGTGCTCTGCCATGCCGCTGCCGCCGGCAAGCCCGTCATCGCCTCGGAAGGAGACCTGATCCGCCGCCGGGTCACGGCCCACAACCTGGGCTGGCTCTTTCCCGGCCAGGACATCGAGGGCTTGAAACAGGCGATGGCAACGGCGGCGCGTCTTCCGGAGGACCGGCTTCGGGCGTTTCGCGAGGCTGGGCTCCGCTATGCCCAAACTTGCTCGCGCGAGGCCTTTCGCAAGGTCCTTCTGGACGGCCTGTCGCAACCCCGGATTCTGGCGCGCTGAACCGACGCCATGGCAGGGCGCCGGCACGGGGACCGACGCCTTGTCCCGGGGACTTTCAGCGCCGATTTCACAGGCAAGGTTGTGGCTTGCATTTGAAAAGCAGGCGGTTAAATTCGGCCCCCGTTCAGGGGCATGGCAAACGCCGGAGGCAGCGAGAGTCTGTTTTTCCGGGGACGGGCAGCCCGCCATGCAACGCAACTCTGTGAGGAGCGCGGCAACCCTGCCTGTGTGACTTGTTTATGACAGAAATCAGACTGAAGAAAGGCGAATCGGTGGAGAAGGCCATCCGGCGGCTTAAGAAGAAGCTCGACCGGGAGCAGACCCTGCAGCAATTCCGGATGCGCCGCCGCTACGAAAAACCGAGCGTCGTCCGCCGCCGCAAGCAGAAAGCCGCGCGCTTCTCGGCCATGCTGAAGGCGCGGTATGCGGACGAATGACCTCGGCGCCGGCCGGGTCATCGCGGCCCGCACTCTCCTCGATTGGCTGCTGCTGAAGCACCCGCACACCCCGAGGACCCGGGCCAAACAGTGGATTCTGGCAGGGCGGGTCAGCGTGAACGGCCTGGTCGTCCGCAAGCCCCAGCAACGGCTGGCTGACCCGGGCGAAACCCTGCGATTGGGCGACCGCCGCGCCGCTACCCTCGAGTGTGGGCGCGGCTGGGTCATTCATCCCCGCCTCACACTGCTTCACCTCGACCCGTCCCTGGCTGTGGTTAACAAGGGGCCGGGCCTGATTTCCGTGCCCGCTCCCGGCTGCTCGATTTCCGCCCTGAGCATCCTGGGCGACTTCCTGGCCGGCAAGCTGACCGCCCGCGAGCGCGGTCCGGCCGGGAGATCGCTGCCGCCGGCCTATCGGAAGCTGACGCCCTTGCCCGTTCATCGCCTGGACCAATACACCAGCGGCGTGTTCTGCATGGCCACCAACCCGGTGGCGCGGGCCTGTTTGATCGAGCAGTTGAAGGCTCACACCATGAAACGCGAGTACGTGGCCTTTGTCGAGGGGCGCCCGTCGGCGTCGAAAGGCGTCTGGCGTCATTGGCTCGAATTGAGCGACGACGAACTGCGCCAGCGCATCGTGTCCGGGGAACAAACCCCGGGCGGCCGCTCCAAAGCCCAGGAGGCCATCACGCATTACGAGGTGCTTGCCGAATACCCGCTGGCCGGCGGCAAAGGGACCGTCGCCAAGTTGCGGCTCCGGCTTGAAACCGGGCGGAAGCACCAGATTCGGGTTCAGGCGGCGCATGCCGGACTGCCTCTCCTGGGCGATCGCGCATATCACCCCGCGCATCGCAACGCCAGTGGGTCCGGTCCGCTCATTCCCTTCCCGCGGCAGGCCCTGCATGCCGAGTTTCTGAGCCTCGAACATCCGGACCGGCCCGGAAAGCAGATCGTCTGGCACGCGGAACTCCCGGCAGACCTGCGCCAGCTCGAAGCGGACCTGCGCTCTCTCTCCCGCTGAAGCCCGGCTTGCCGGGCAGCCAGGGAATCCACTTCCACGCTTGCCGCGTCCCGGTCCCGAGCTCGCCTTCAGCGCGGACCGCCACGGCTTCCAACAGCCATCACGTCTGAGCAGAAACAGGGTGCTTCCGGACGGCGAAGGCGGTTGCCCGGCGTCTGCCTTCGTCGTATTCGGCGCGCGTCATGTCCAGGGTCAACCGCTGGCAGGCTGTCAGCGAGCCCTTGTGCTCCTGGGCGGCGGCCAGGCAGAACCACTTGTAGGCCTCGATTCGGGACTCGGCGGTGTCCTGCCGGGTAGAATCGAAGCTGGCGCGATGATAATGCAACCCCAACTCATGCTGGGCGTCGGGGTCGCCCTGGCTGGCCTTCGTTTCGAGCAAAAACAGCGCACTCTTCCGGGCATCCGGACCCGGTGTCTCCTGACCAGTTGCGTCCATTGTTCTCAACATCAATCTTTCCCGGTCGAACACAAGACCTATTTGCCGGTTTCGGTTCTTGCCATCGCCGCTCGGGCTTTCCCGACTGGGTCCGCAGCGGGGCGGGTCCGCAGCCACTCCCAGCATCTCCCCCTCAGCCCTTCGAATTTGGGCGGGCCTGGTCGGGAGGACTCCGCTCTAATGCATAAGACCGAGATTTCCTGCGCGGAACGCGCCCGCCATGGCCATGGGCACCTGGGCTTGAGCTTCGACCACCCGCGCGTCCATCTCGGCCACCCGGGCCGTCATTTCCTGTTCGGCGGCGACGGCGGCGGCCCGGCGTATCTCGGCATGAGCCTGGGCGATCAGTTTGTTGGCTTCCGCCTGCTCGGCCTGGAGCTTGGCGCCCACGTTCGCTCCCACATCCACATCGGCGATGTCCAGGGAGAGAATTTCAAAGGCGGTGTTGGCATCGAGGGCTTTGTCGAGGACGGTCCGCGAAATGCGATGGGGGTTTTCAAGCATGTCCTTGTAGGAGGCCGAGGAGCCGATGGTGCTGACGATGCCCTCGCCCACGCGCGCGATGATGGTCTCCTCCGTGGCCCCCCCGACAAAACGGTCCAGATTGGTGCGCACGGTCACCAACGCCCGGGCCTTGATGACGATGCCGTCTTTGGCCACGCCCGCGATGGTGGTCTTGCCCGAGCGGGGATCGGGGCAGTCAATCACCCTGGGATTGATGGAGGTTCTGACCGCCTCGATGACGGTTTTGCCGGTGCCCTTGGTGGCAAGATCGATGGCGCAGGCGCGGTCAAAGACCAGGCGAATGCCCGCTTTGCGCGCCGCGATGAGCGCCAGCACCACCATTGGCACGTTGCCGCCGGCCAGGTAATGCGTGGAAAGTTCGTCGATGCTGACCGCGGTCCCCGAGCGCACCGCGGCAATGCGATTATCGACCATCAAGCCCAGCGGAATGCGTCGCAAGCGCAAGGCAATCAGCTCGCTCAAGGACACTCTGGCCCCGGAGAAGAGGGCGCGGAGGTAGATCATGCCGAACTGAAGGAGAAGGAGCGCGCCCGCAAGGAGCGCGAGAGCCGCAAAAGCGGCCGGCGCCCATTGCCATGCGCTCTGGAATAAGGTGATCTGTCCAAACATAGAGTTCAGTCGGTTCGCTTGCGTGTCTTCATTCGCCCGCGTCGCGATGCAGACACGCCAACGTTTCGGACCGGCGCTTCCATAGACGCGCTCATGTGAGCAGCCGGACCAGGCAGACGAGAAGCATAAGGCCTATGACGGCATACCCGCAAAACACAAACCTGAACGAGACGCCGCCGCGTTCTTTCCATTTCGGGAGCCCATATTGCGAATACCAGAACGCGCCTGCGCCCGCCGAGCCCGCCGCGCCGAGCGCATTGCCGCCCGCGTAGCACAGGAGGAGGGGCGCCGCCAGACAAAGGGCCAGCGTCCCGCCCAGGCGAAGAACCATGACACCGTTGTTTTTCATTCAGCTTCCGTGATCGGCTCCGAGGCCCAACCGCTGCCCTGGCCGGACCTCGCTGTCGCTGATTCTCAACGTGAGACTCCGGTTGAACGCCTGAGACCCTGGCCGATGGATTAACTTACCTCCCGCGTGGTTCCAGGCTATGGGGTATAACCCTACCCCCATTGCCGGGGATCAAGGCGCCCGGCTACCCTGACTCACCCGTGCTGGCTCAAGGCGATATCCAGGGTTGCGCAACCGGCCTCGAACCCGTCCGCATTCCAGCGCCAGAATGGCCAGGCCGGCGGGAATCACGAGGAACGCAGGACCCGGAAGCGCCACCAACGCGATGCCCAGGACCAGAATACTCCCGCCTATGATCGCCAGAAGAACACGTCTGACCTTCTTGATCATCGTCAGGTTCCGGAACGGGGCTGGCAGCGGCTTCATTTCACTCCCTCTTCGCGCCCCGCGACCGGCGCCGCTTGAGAGATGGCGCTTCGTTGGGGGGCTTTCTTCGCCGGCCCCGGAGGCTTGGTTCTGCGGACTTCGACCTGCCGTTCCACTTCCCGGGTGGCCAGGAGCAGAGCGCCTTCCAGCGTGGAATCCCGGCTTTCGGCATGCAGACTGGCGTCGGCCATCTGTAGGCGCACTTTTACCCGAAAAGCCCGGGCGTCCTGGTGAAGGTGCTCCAGGATGACTTCGGCTGCGGTGATCGTGGCCAGGGTATGCCAGTGGTCGAGTTGCTGCGTCAGCAAGGCAGGCCATGGGGCCTGGGCATCCAGGCTGCTGTAGGTGAGAATGGTCTTCATGGGGATCGCTTCCGAGCCCGCCCGGCAGGGTGGGGGACAGGGGGACGCTCGCCGACCAGCCGGAAATCCGCCTGCTTCTTGAACGTGTCCACTTTGAAGATCTCCACTGTGACGCGGCTGCCGAGCCGGATTGCGCGGCGGGTGCGGCGCCCCACCAACAGGCTGCGCACCGTGTCAAACACGTAGAAGTCATCCTCGAGAGTCGAAAGCGGGACCAGGCCGCTCATCGCCAGCCCTGGCACGTCCACAAAGAATCCGAAGTTGCGGATGTCCGTCACCAGGGCCGGATACGACAGCGGGCGGCCGCAGCGAAGCTGGCCCTGGAGAAACGCCAGGAGCTTCACGTCCTTGCTGTCGCGTTCGGCGTCGGCGGAGTTGCGTTCCGTCGCCGAGATGTGTTCGGCGGTCTCCCGGAGCGCTTGCGGGGAGGGGGAGACTTTTTCAAATAGGGCGCGGTGCGTCAGGAGGTCGGCGTAACGGCGGATGGGGGAGGTGAAATGGGTGTAATTGGTTTTGGCCAGCCCATAGTGCCCGAGCGGTTCGACGGCATAGCGGGCCCGCAGAAGCGACTTTAGAAACCCGATCTTGAGAGCCGGACCGATCGGCAGGCCGTCCAGCCGGTGCAGGAGACGCTGGACTTCTGGGCGGTGGCGAAGATTGCCGCAGGGCACGTTGTGGCTCAAAACCTCCTCCCGGTACTCCTGCAGCCGCCTTTCGTCCGGCGGCTCATGCACCCGGTAGATGGCCGGGCGGCGCAGCGCCCTTAAGCGGGCGGCCACCGCCTCGTTGGCCAGCAACATGCATTCCTCGACCAGTTGGTGCGAGACGTCATTCTCCAGCTTCTCGATGCGGGCCACCCGGCCCTGCGCGTCCAGCCGGATCTTCATTTCCGGAAAATCGAGCGCGAGCGAGCCGGCCTTGAAGCGGGCGCGGCGGATGCGCTGGGCCAGGTCATGGGCCTGGTGCAGCATCTCTTCGAGGGGGTCGGCAGGCTTGCGCTGTAGAATGGCCAGCGCCTCGGGGTAGGCCAGGCGGCGCTGGGAATGAATTACCGCGGAATAGAACTGGGTGCGCAGCACCCGGCCCTCGCGCGAAAGGAGAAACTCGACGCATTTTGTGAGGCGATCCACGCCTGGCTTGAGCGAGCAAAGCTCGTTGCTCAACTCCTCCGGCAGCATCGGGATGACCCGATCCACAAGATAGGTCGAGTTGCCGCGCCGCCGCGCCTCGGCATCGAGCGCGCTGCCGGGCCGGACGTAGTGAGAGACATCGGCGATGTGGACCCACAGCCGCCATTGATCCTGTCCGGCCCGCTCCAGGCAGATGGCATCGTCGAAATCTTGCGCATCGTCCGGATCGATCGTCAGCACCGGAAGCCGGCGGCAGTCCACCCGGCCTTGAAGGTGACGAGGCGCGACCGTTGCCCCAAGGGCGCGCGCCTCCTGCAGGACATTTTGGGGGAAGCGGGTCGGCAAGGAGTACTGGCGCAGCACCGAAAGCATATCCACGCCGGGCTCGTCCGGCGCGCCCAGCGCCTCGATAATTTCGCCCTCGGGATTGGCGTGCCGCGACTGCCATTCGCGCAGTCGCACCACCACCTTGTCTCCGACGGCCGCCTGAGGCCGCCCCGGGCCGGGCGGGGGCACGTAGATATCGTGCGGGATCCGCGGGTCATCGGGGACCACATAGAGGAACTGCCGGCTGCGCTGGAGAGTGCCGACAATCTGGATGCGGCGGCGTTCCAGGATGCGAACCACCGTGCCCGTGGACAGCGCCGGCGCATGCGGACGCAACCCTTTAGCCTGCACATCGCGCCGCACCAACACCCGATCCTCGTGCAAGGCTGTGGACGTACCGCTTTCCGGAATGACGATTTCCTTCTGTCCGGGGTCGTCCGGCTGGAGAAAACCCTTGCCTTGTCGGTTTATGCGAATGCGCCCGGGAACCAGGTCCGCCTCGCGCGGCTGGATGTAGCGATCGCCTTTGATGCGGGCGATGAGGCCGGCTTTCTCCAGTTCGCGCAGGCGCTGCTGCAATTCCTGGCGCCGCTGCGGCGGCAGCCGGAGGTGACCCAGCATCTCCGTCACATCCAGCGGCACATAGCTGCGCTTGCCGATCAGGTTCAGTACGAGGGTGTCCAGGGGAGTCATGGCGGGCTGACTTCCTGGCGCGGCAGCAGGGGCAGTGTGCCGTGCAGGGTGAGCCCCGCGAATCGAGGGTTGGGCGTCAGGATGCGCGTGTGGGTGGTGAGATCCGCTGTTTTCAGTTCGTGGCGCCGATGCTCCTTGCCTCAGTGGCAGGATGAAGCGCCTCGTCCGCCCTCGCGGGCTTCTCCCAGTCCGACTCTTCGCCTGATCGTTCATTGTGACATTAGGGTGAACCAAGCCATTTTCTTTCAAGGGTGTGAAGTCACCGCCAGCGGCACCGTACGGGCTCCTCGATCTCCATGCTATGGGGTATAACCCTACCTGGAGAAAGGGGGGTGGAAGTCTCGATGGCGGCATCGCGCAGCGTGCCGGAGGACCGCCCCGTTCGCCACCGCAGCCGGTTGCCTCGCAGAACTCCCATGCAGTTCCGTGATTTCGCCGCAAGCCGCGGCGTTCGCTCCGTAGCATGGGCGTGCCGCTGGGCGGGTAGGGTTTCACCCCATAGACGCGCCTGGGCCAGTGTCCGAGAGTGCCCTTGGATGAGCTTCCTGCAAACGTCGAGGCCGCATCCCCAGCCGCCTGGTGGCAAGGCGAGAGATGAGGCCTCACTGAGATGAAAGTCAGATTAAGCCGGATGGCAGCGCAATACCGGGCGGCGCTTCAAACGCGCCTTCGGCAAGGCCCGCGGGCGAGGTCGGATGGCGGCGCCCGATTGGGGCGCCGGGCGCTGGCGCTGGATTTGGGGACGCTGCAGTTGGCCCGACTGCACAACCAGGCCCTGGCGTCCCTCCCTGCGTCGGTTCCTTCCTCCAGGGCTGCGCACGGTTTGCAGAGGCGGGCGCAGGCCTTTTTCATTGAAGCGATCACGCCCCTCGAGCAGACTCATCGCTTGGCGATGCGAGCGAATGTTCAATTGGAAAAGCTGAACCAGGCGCTGCGCCAGAAGACCGCGGAACTGGCCGCCGCTAACGAGCAATTGCAGCAGGAGATCCTTCGACGCCAGGCCGCCGAGGAATCTCTCCAGAAGAGCCAGCAACATTACCGGCAGTTGCTGGACCGTTCCCGGCTGATGCAGGAGCAGTTGCGATACTTGTCCCGGCAGATCCTCCTGACCCAGGAGGCCGAGCGCAAGGAAATCAGCCGGGAACTGCATGACGACATCGCCCAGGTCCTCAGCGGGATCAACGTCCACCTGGAGGCCCTGGCCAAGTCCGCCACCACCAATGCGAATGGGCTGAGGCGAAAGATCAGCCGCACCCAGCGGTTGGTGGTAAAGTCGGTGGACATTGTTCACCGCTTCGCCCGGGAACTGCGCCCCACATTGCTGGACGACCTGGGGCTGATTCCCGCGCTTCAGTCCTTCATGAGGGATTTCACCAAACGCACCGGCGTCCGTGTTCGTTTCACCGCCTTCGTCGGGGTGGAAGAGTTGAGCGGCCTGAAGCGAACGGTTTTGTATCGTGTGGCGCAGGCGGCGTTGACCAATGTTGCCCGACACGCCCGAGCCACCCGGGTCAAGGTGAGCCTCCGAAGATTCCCGGACGCGGTCGGCATGGAGGTCAAGGACGACGGCGTGGGGTTCGAGGTGGAACGCGTGCTCTTTGGTCGGGGCCGCAAGCGCCTGGGCCTGCTGGGAATGCGGGAGCGCGTGGAAATGGTCGGAGGCAGTTTCGCCGTCGAATCGGCCCCGGGCCGGGGCGCGACCATCCGCGCGCAGATTCCGTTCGCCAACGGCCTCAAGGGCTAGTTCGGACGCTGGCATGGCCATCAATCGCATTACGGTGCTGCTGGCGGAAGACCACATGGTGGTCCGGGAAGGCTTGCGGGCCTTGCTGGAAGCCGAAGGCGACCTGGAGGTGGTGGGCCAGGCGCAGAATGGGCGCGAGGCGGCGGCGCTGGCGAAGCGACTGCGCCCCGCGGTGGTTGTCATGGACATCGCCATGCCCATTCTCAATGGCCTGGAGGCAACCCGGCAGATTCTCCAGGAGACTCCTGGCGCCAAAGTGCTCATTCTTTCCGCGCATGCTGACGAGGCCTACGTCGAGCGGGTGGCGGCCTTGGGCGCCGCGGGATACCTGCTGAAGCAAACCTCGGCCCACAGCCTGTGCCACGCGGTTCGCGAGATCGCCAAGGGAAACACCTATTACAGCCCGGCCATTGCCAGGCGGCTTCACAACCATTACGAGGCGCGCGCCAACCGCAAAGGACTGCTCAGGAAGAAGGAAGCTTGCCTGACCTCCCGCGAGTTGGAGGTGCTCCAACTGATCGCCGAGGGCCGCGCCAACAAGCAGGTCGCCGCCGAACTGGGCATCAGTGTCAAAACCGTCGAAAAGCACCGGCAGCGCCTCATGGAGAAGCTCAACATCCACGACACCGCCGGTCTTACCCGCTACGCCATTGGGGCTGGCATCATCGAGAGCAGTGTCCAGATGACCATCGTTTAGCCCGCCTGGCAGGCATCGGAGCGTGGGCGAATCTCCCTTCTCATCCTGGAGCGGACATTTGCGGCCTTCATGTCAGGGCTCAGAGCGTTCCCATCGTTTGGAGCCGCACTCCTGCTGAACAGTCCCGCCGCTGCCAGGAGGATCGGGCCTCCCAATGGGGTAAATGCCCTATGGCGTTCTTGCGCCGTTGTGTCATCATGAGCCGCAGCCAGCATCGGCGAAGCCGGCCTCTGAGCTTGTGAAGGCCACGCTTTGCGGAGGGCTGGAAGTGCAGTTGACTCAAAAAATGAACACGTTTCTCATTCACGTAGGCGATGAGGACTTTTGCCGGGTGCTCCCCAAGGAACTGGACCCGTCCAGCCCGGCCAATGGACGGGTGAAAGTGATGGCGTTTCCGCCCCTGGGGATTCAAACCCTTGCCCCAATCCTGCGCCAACGGGGACACCAGGTGCGAATGTTCGACACCTGCCATCCGCTGATGAAGGCGGAGCACATCGCGCAGGCGGTGGCCCGAGAACGACCGGACCTGATTGCGCTGTCCTTTCTCTCGACCACTACCTATCCGGCGGTCAAGAGCATGGCCCGGCGACTCAAGGCCGGGGCCCCGGCGATTCCGATCATCGTGGGCGGGCCTTTCGCGACCATGAATGCGGACCGCATTCTTGCCGATTGCCCCGAGATCGACTGCGTGGGGGTGGGTGAGGGCGAGGAGCTGTTGCCCGACTACCTGGACCACCTCGATGATCCCTGCTCGGTGGCAGGTTTGGTGTGGCGTCAGCGCGGGAAGATCGTCGAGAACGCGCCGCGCCCGCT
>JAKLEJ010000540.1 GCA_022711695.1 Verrucomicrobiota bacterium
CGGCTGCACCCGCACCGTCGAGAAGGCGCAGGACTACGCTGCGCAGAAGGGTTTCCCGGTCACCGCCGACTACGCCGCCATCCTCGCCGATCCGAAGATCGACGCGGTGGTGCTCGCCACGCCGCACAGCCAGCATTTCGACCAGGTGATCGCTGCGGCGAAGGCGGGCAAACACGTCTATTGCGAGGCGCCGATGGCCACGACGATCGAGGACGCCCGCGCCATCGCCCAGGCGGCCCGGGCGGCGGTGAAGGTGAATTTCCAGGCCGGCTTGCAGTTCCGGTCCGACCCGCAGTTTTACCACCTGGCCAACTTCGTGCGCACGGGCGTGCTGGGCAAGACGACCAAGGCGCGGTCGCAATCGCAAAAGAAACAGAGCTGGCGGGTGACCTCGCCCAACCCGGACCGGGAGAAGGAGGCCAACTGGCGGCTGGATCCGGAGCTGTCGGTGGGGTTGATCGGCGAGATCGGGGTGCACCAGCTCGATTTGGCGGGGTGGTACCTGGCGGGCCGGCCCAAGGCGGTGACCGGGTTCGGATCGCTGATCCAGTGGACGGAAGACGGGCGGACGATGGAGGACAGCGTGCAAGCGGTCTTCGAGTATGCCGGGGGCGTGCTGCACAGCCAGGAAATCACCATCACCAACTCGTTCGACTCGGACTACGACATCTTTTACGGGTCGGACAGCGCGATCATGGTGCGGGATCGCAAGGCCTGGATGTTCAAAGAGTCGGACGCGCAGCTCCTGGGCTGGGAGGTTTATGCCCGCAAGGAGACCTTCTACAAGGAAAGCGGCATCGTGTTGGGGGCGGACGCGACCAAGCTTTCGGCGGCGGACAAGAAGCAGGCCCAGGGGGCGGTGCAAGGGCAGACCCAGACGGGCACGGTGACGCCGGTGGAGGACGAATCGGCGCTGTCGTTCTCGCTGCGGCGCTTTCTCACCAACTCGCTGCTGGTGGGGACAGGGGTCGAGGACTTTGTGGCCAGCTTCGGGGACAAGGATATGAAGGCGCTCGCGGAGTATCTGAACGGGCTGGCCAAGAGCCGCCAGCCGGCGGCCTCGTGGAAAGAAGGTTACGAGGCGGCGGTGATCGCCATCAAGGCCAACGAAGCCATCCGCAAGAAGCAGCGCATCGTCTTCTCGAAGGAGTGGTTCGAGGTAGCCTGACGCGGCGGCCGCGGGGCGTTGAATGAAATCCGCCGGGCGGCGTCCAACCATTAGCGACGATTGTAAAACGTCTGAAACAGAAACAGAACCTATAAAAGAAAGAACATTATGAACCTGAAATTTCTCACCCTGACCGCCGGCCTGGCGGTGGCCCTGAGCGCGGCTCTGCAAGCGGCCGACACCGTGAAGTACGAGGCGCAAGCCACCGGCAGCGAGATGAAGCTGGAGGGCGACTCGACCGCGCACAAGTGGGCGTGCATCGGGAAGATCGTCAGCGGCTCGTTCGAGGTGGAGGCGGCCTGGCAGAAGGACTTGACGCTCAAGTCGGTGACCTGCCTGGGGGCGGGCAAGACCCCCCCGAAGTGCGAAGTGAAGGTCCCGGTGCGCACCCTGAAGAGCCAGGTGGCGGTCGGCTCGTCGATCATGGACAGCCGCATGCAGACGGAAATGAAGGTGAAGCAATTTCCGATGATCGAGTATCGGCTCACGGAGATGATCCTCAAGGGTGAGGCTCCGGCGTCGGGCAGCCCGGTGACCTTCGACACCACCGGCCAGTTGGTGGTGTGCGGCGTCACCAACAAGGTCAGCTTCCCTGTGACGATGGAGCGGACGGGGGCGGACAGCCTGAAGTTCACGGGCGTGCTGGAGACGAAGATGACCGCCCTGGGAGTCAAGCCGCCGGAGTTCACCGTGCTGGGCGTGGGCATGAGGGCGCACGACCCGATCAAGCTCACCTGGACGTGGGCCCTGGCGATCAAGAAGGAATAGCGCCGCAGCCGCGGCCCGCGGTTCCGCCCCGGCGCGGAACACGATTTCAGGAGCGCCCCCCGGGGCGCTCCTTTTTTTATGGACAGATTCGGCGGCGGCAGACGAGGCTCAGGGGCAATTCGACACCAGCCTATGAAAAAGGTCCATGTGCCCGCGGGGGCCGGGGAGAGCGCGTCCGGCCCGTTGCGCGGAAGGCGGCAATGGTTCGCGCTGCTGGCGGTGGCGGTCAGCCTGGCGGCGGGTGCGGACACGCCGGGGGCGGGCCGGCCGCTTTCGTGGAGCCAGCGGATCGAGGCCGACTGGATGGTCGAGGAGCAGCTTCGGCTCGCGCCCGGTGTCAGCCCAGCCCTCGCCCCGCGGGACGACGCGGCAGGGGGGTGCGACGGGATCAAGGACGGCGGCTACGGTTTCCACACGGGACAGGCACGGGACCCGTGGTGGCAGGTGGATTTGGGTCAAGGGTGTCCGCTGTCGCGCGCGTTGGTGTGGAACCGCCGCGAGGCGTCCGAGCGAGCGGCGGCGCTGTCGTTGAAGCTCTCGGCCGACGGCACGAACTGGGTGACGGCCTACCGGCACACGGGCGGGGTGTTCCTGGGACAGCCCGACGGCAAACCGCTGGTCATCCCCCTGGCCGGCGCCACGGCCCGCTTCGTTCGCGTCCAGGTTCCCGGCGAGACCTTCCTGCACCTGGATGAAATCGAGGTCTTTGGGGCCGCCGAGCCGTCCAGGAACCTGGCGCTGAAGCGGCCGGCCGACCAGGTAAGCCTTTCCCAGTGGTCCCGCTCGCATGACGAGGTCAACGCCCAGCCCGACTGGGGCGCGCGCGGGCGCGAAATCCTTGGCCAGTGCCGGCGGTTGCTGGAAGAACTGCGCGCGGCAGGGGCGGAGCCCGAGGGCGAAGCGGCGACCTGCGAGCGGCTGGAGGCGGCGCTGGGCGGCGCAACCGCGGCGAGC
>JAKLEJ010000541.1 GCA_022711695.1 Verrucomicrobiota bacterium
CGGGAGCAGGCTCTCGCGCGGGGCGTAGTCATTGCCGTCCGCCGGCGACCCCACGGCGTGATGGAGCAGGAATTCCGGCAAATCGCCGCGGTCCAACTGCGCGTCCAGCGCCTGGATGTTCTCGAGGATCGGCGTGTCCGCGCCGCCCGTGTTCTTGAAGTGCAGCGTCCACTCCACGGTGGGGAAGTCCGCATACTCGATGGCTGCGCACCGGACCTCGAGACCCGTTTTCGGGTCGGTCAATGTGACCGTGTGCTCGGTGCGGCGGTCATCCAGCGCGCGCGAGGCATTGGCCCGTTCCCAGGATGGCAGCCATTCGGACAGGGGCTTGCCGCCATAGACAAAGGAGAACGGCAGGTCGGCGGCGAAAAAACGCCGCGCGCGCGCATCGCGTAGCGGCAGGTCGGCCAGCCACACCTCGCGGCCGTCCTTGAGCGTGACCTTTGCGTCCGCCCAGTCGATCTGATCGCAGGCGATGCCGTCGGGCGTCTCATCCGCCTGGAGTATGAATTCCGTCGCGCCGCCGAGGTCAACCGACACCGCCTTGGGAGGCACGCCTTCGCGGAGCACTCCGGACCGGAACTTCTCGGCGTCCGCCACCCGCACCCGGGCCTCGACGCTGCCGCGCCCGCCCCGGGTGTTTTCGTTGCTGTCGATTCCCACCACAGCGGTGAACCGGTCGCCCGGCCCTGGCAAAACGACGAGGATTCGACTGGGGGCATGGCCATAGAGGCCGCGCGTGAATTCCCGGTTCGCCATGCGCAAGGGCTTTCCCTGGCGTCCGTTCTTCTCCACCTGGTCGTGATTGGCGAGCAAAACCAGCGCAGGCCCGCCCGGTTTGGCTGGAGCGCCTCCCCGGAACCGGGCGGCCGCCCACGCTCCAGACTCGGCCAGCTCGTCCGGCGTGACCGACACCGCCGGGGCGGACCGCGTGAAAGCGACAAGCGCCAGGACAGACAGGAGGCGAAACGGGGTTCGATTCATGGAGGGACGTTTAACACAACGCTCCTCCCTTGAACAGGGTCAAAATCCGAATCCGCCTCGCGCGGGTTGGCCATCCCCGGCTTTGCTTGTCGCTCCGCCGAAGGGCTTGGGGGCGGACGGAGTCCCCATCGTCACCCGGCAAGCCGCCAGGGAGTAGAAGGCCACAGGAAGAACCCGTCAAACGATGGAGTTCTCTCCCGGCGTCATTCGGGTCGCCGGAGGAGGAGGACCCAGTCTGCCCTGGCCGGCGGAGCGAAGCGATGGCGGCCCGAATTTGCGACGGGGCTGGGATCCGCGGCAAAACTGCCGCTTCTCGGATCGAACCACTGCGCCGTCAACCGGCTCGAAAAATCGGACAAGTTGACCTCGATGGCCTCGTTATCCGGCAGGTAAGCCACCGCCACCTCGCCGGAGGCCGTTCTTGCGAGAGCCATGCGGCGAGTGACGTCCGGCGGTTGGTTGAGGATGAGCTCATGCGCCGGCTCCAGCCGCCACCACGGAAGCGCGGCCAGGAAATCGTGCAGATGCTTCATCTGGTGGGCGCTCTCCCATTGGAGCGCCTTTTGCCAATAGTCGTGCTTCGCGGGATCGGTGACCCATTTCCAGATCGCGCCCCCTCCCAGCGGCGCTTTGGGGGGAACGTCTCCCGCCCCGTAGGTGTAGCCGCAGGCGCCCGAGAGCCAGGTGCGCCAACCTTGTCCTCGGGCGTCCAGAGCCCGCCAGCCATTCGTGCCCTGGGCGTCGTACATCGCTTCCAGGTTGACCACGGGCTTATGCGGTTGGCGGCGGTAAAGCTGCAGGTTCCACTCGATGGCGTGATGAGCGCACCAATCGAGGTGACCTCCATTGTGGCCGGTCTGCACGCCCACGAAGTCCAGGTAAGGCTCGTCATAGTACTTCAGGGAGAAGGTCGGCGTGGGCTGATTCCAGGGCGTGCCCGGGTGCTGGGTGATCAGGTGAACCGCCGTGGCCTCGCGAGCCGCCCGGCCCACTTCGTTGGCCAACGGCATGAAATTGCTGTCGAAACTCGGCGAGAACATCGCAAAGTTGCCGAACAGCCTCGCGACGAGGTTCCGGGCGAACAAGCAGGCTTGCCCCGCCCCGGGATATCGATGCACGGGCTCCATCAACCCGACTACCAGGACCACCAGGCCGGCTTCATTGGCGCGTTGGATCTTCTCCTCGAACGACTGCCAGTAGGCCGGATTCCACTGCGAGCAGGTCCGGTCGGCGAACGGCCTTTGCCCCAGCCGGTTGGTCGGTCCCGCCCACTCGGAAGCCGGCCCCACTTGAACCACGGTGAAGTGCTTTGCCGCGCGATCCGCCAGATAGACATTCCATTCCTCGTCGCTGGACCGCTGCGGCGCGCTCCAGGCGGTATCCCCCATCCACAGAAACGGGGCGCCATCGCCGTAAGTGAGGTGGCGCCGGTCTGGGCTCACTTTCAAAAAGCCGCGCCCATAGAGCGCGTTCCTGCCGTTATAGGAAACGACCTCCACGCTGCCGCGCTGTCGATGCAGCCCTGCATCGGTCTCGTCCGAGCACTCTGTTTTCCACTGCCAAATGCCCGCCACCGGAAAGGCGCAGCGGATTCGGAAGGTGCTGCCGCCATCCCAAAAACCGTAGGCGCGAAGCGCGCGTCCGCCCGGCCCGGAGAAGGTGACGCGCACAGTGGCATCCGCATAGGGGTTGGCGTAGCTCCGGGCGCTGGTCAGGGTGTGTTCCCACCGCTGCCACGTGTGCGGGCGAGCCGCCGCCGAAGCCTGCTGCCTTGCGGTCGCGATCGCCTTCAGCGCCTCGTAATACACGGGGTCGTCGGCCGGCCCGTCGAAGCGGAAGGGGTAGGCCTGGTTGTGGTCCTTGAGCATCAGGCCGTAGGCGCATCCGTTGGTCAC
>JAKLEJ010000542.1 GCA_022711695.1 Verrucomicrobiota bacterium
ATCGAAACCCTCGCCGACGAGATCGCGCGCCTGGTGCTGGACGAGTTCGGAGCCGCCGCCGTCCGCGTGGAGGTCAGGAAGTTCATCATTTCCGAGGCTCGCTACGTGGCGGTGCGGGTCGCCCGCCCCTGACGCCCGCCGGAGGCTTTCAGGCTGCGGGTTCAGGGTTTCCAGATCATGTCGGCGACGCTCCGCGCCGAGGGCACGAAGGGGAGGACGTGCTCGGTGTAAGGCACGATCACATCCAGGAGGTAGGGCTCTTTGGATTCGAGCATCCGCACCAGGGCGGCGCGCAGGTCTTTCTTGTGCATCACGCGCTCGGCCGGGACGTTGAAGCCCCGGGCGAGGGTGACGTAATCGGGGAAGATCTGCTTCATGTTGTCGGGATCGCCCAGGTAAGTGTTGCCGCGATTGCCCTGGTAGAACCGGTCTTCCCACTGCACCACCATGCCCAGGTGCTGGTTGTTGAGGATGATGGCCTTGGCGGCCAGGCGCTCGATGTGAGCCGTGGCCAGTTCCTGCACGTTCATCAGAAACGAGCCGTCGCCGTCGATGTCGATCACCTGTTTGTCCGGAAAGGCGGCCTTGGCCCCAAGGGCGGCGGGATAGCCGAAGCCCATCGAGCCCAACCCGCCGCTGGTGAGGAAGCGGCGCGGCTCGGGGAAGGGGTAGTACTGGCCGGCCCACATCTGGTGCTGGCCCACGCCGGTGGTGATGATGGCCTCGCCCCGGGTCAGTTCCCAGAGGAGTTCGATGACGTGCTGGGCCAGGATGACCTGGTCGGCCCGGCCGCCCATGTGATCCTTCATATGTTGGGACTTGAGGACCTCATCGGTCACGCGGTAGGCAAACGGGGCTTTCTGCTTCCATTTCTCGATCTGCTCGTGCCAGGCGGTGAACCGCTTCTGGATGGGCCGCTGACGGATCAACTCGTTGAGGCGGCCCAGGGCGTGCTTGATGTCGCCCTGGATCGGCAGGTGCACCCGGCGGTTCTTGTTCAGCTCGGAGGCGTCGATATCGATGTGCACCAGGGTGCCATGCTCGCAAAACGCCTCGACCTTGCCGGTGACACGGTCGTCGAAGCGCACGCCGAAAGCCAGGAGCAGGTCGGCGCCTGGGGCCTCCAGGACCATCCGGTCGCCCTGCTTGTGGATCTCGCCGTTCACGGCCCAATTGGCGTAGGCGGCCCCGTGCATGCCCAGCCAGCGCAAGGACAAGGGATCGGTCTCCGGAAACGCGCCGCAGCCCATCAGGGTGGTGGTGACGGGGATGCGGGCGGCCCGGGCAAACTCGCACAGTTCGGCGCTGGCGCCGGCATGGATGATCCCGCCGCCGACGTAGAGAACGGGGCGCTCGGCCTTCTCGATGAGCCCGATGATCTCGTTCAAGGCGAGGTCGCTGGCATGAGGACAGGGATTGTAGCCCCGCAGGCTGATGTCCTTCAGGAAGACCGGCTGGGTGCGGGACTGCTGGATGTTCTTGGGCACGTCGATCAGGACGGGGCCGGGGCGGCCGGTTTGCGCCAGGTAGAACGCCTCCTTGACGATCCGCGGGATGTCGTTCACGTCCGTCACCAGGTAGGAGTGCTTCACGATCGGGAGGGTGATGCCGAAGATGTCGATCTCCTGGAAGGCGTTGCGGCCGATGAGCGCCTGGGGAACCTGGCCGGTGATGCAAACCAGGGGGGTGGAGTCCATGTAGGCGTCGGCGATGCCGGTGACAAGGTTGGTGGCCCCGGGGCCGCTGGTGGTCATGCACACGCCGGCCTTGCCGGTGGCGCGGGCGTAGCCCTCGGCGGCGAAGACGCCCCCCTGCTCGTGCCGCGGCAGAATCACGCGAATCCGCTTCGATCGCGTCAGGGCCTGGTGGAACTCCATGCTGGCCCCGCCCGGGTAGGCGAAGATGGTGTCCACGCCCTCCAACTCCAGGCACTTCACCAGGATCTCCGACCCGCTCATGACCGGGCCGCGCCCGGCGGATTCCGGCGCGGTTTTCGGGGCTGCCATCTCAGTCGTTTTGCTCATGTGTTTCTTCATTTTGGCTTGGCGGCGCGGGCGCAATAAAAAACCCACGACCGTTCCCAGCCGTGGGTTTTTGTCGAAATCGGTTGTTTAGCCTCGACAATGCCGCACGGCCCGGCCGGCCACTACAACGACCAGCAGGTCCAGTGCTACATGTCGAACCAAGTTTCTCATTGACACGGCGAAATTACGCACGCCCGGCCCCGGCGGTCAAGCCCGGATTTCAGCCGTGATCCGCGCTCGCACGCCACCCCCACGGAGCAGAGCGGCGGCAGTCATCATCCAGGGCGCAGCCGGCTGGCGACGCGGGGGATGCGCGGAACCCGGCGGGGCGATTCCGGCTTGTTTCCGGAGGGGGCGTCGGTCAGACTCCAGGCGAGATGGCATTCCGTTCGCGGCTGCAGAAAGCGCGGTGGCGGTGGGGGCTCTACGTGGCGTTCTGGACGCTGGTGGGCTTGTCCTTCGCGGCGCAGCTTTATTTCGCCAGCGCGCAATTCGGCAACCTGATCACGTGGCGGCGGGCCGTGACGCTGGCGCTCAGCGACTGGTATTTGTACGGACTGCTGGCGCTGCCGGCGCTGTGGCTGGCGCGGCGGCTGCCGCTGGAGCGCCCCTTCTTCTGGCGCAGCCTGACGGCGCACCTGGCGGCCAGCGGGGTCTTTTCGGTCGCGTTCATGGCCCTGCGCGCCTGGATCGGCCGGCTGGAGGCCGACGCGCCGATCACGTTCGCCGCGGTGTTCAATCCGCTGGTGGTGCGGACGTTTCACTTCAATGTGGTCATCTACTGGATGGTGGTGGCGTTCCGCCAGGGGCTGGATTACTACCGGAAGTACCGGGACCGGGAGATGAGGG
>JAKLEJ010000543.1 GCA_022711695.1 Verrucomicrobiota bacterium
TCGGCGACCAGCAACCTGCCGATGCCAAGGCGCGCACGGTGAAATCCCAGGATGGATTCCTCGGCGGGAAAGCGTTCAAAACCGGCCGCTACACCTTCAGCACGTCGGATTCCTATACGGCCGACTCGGTTCTGCTCCCGTCTGGCCTGCTTGGGCCGGTGCGGATTCTGACGCAACTCCCGGGATCTGCTCCGTGAACCACCTTGTGCGCGTTTTGGGTTAATGAGACCACTAATTAAGAAGAAGGGATAACAGCGGTTGTTTGTTGATGTCGGCCAGCCAAGTGGTCCCCCAGGCGCGGAGCCCCCTGTGCCAACCGGGTATCCTCTTCGAGGGAGCGCTCGCCAGGGCCGACATCCTGGCGCCGAAAGAGAATGGAGGCTGAGATCGTCTCGAAGTCAAGGGGGGCACTGACCCCGAGGAGATTCGCGTCGAGGACACTAGGTTCCAAGCTTGCCTCCGCGCGGCTGCGGGTTTCCGGCCTCGCCGGCGCCCCTTGGTTCACTCAGACCACGACTGCATGCGGCGCCGAGACCCTGGCCCCGAGCAGAGCTTTGCTCGGAGCGACTGCGCGCGAGAAATGGCGGAGCAATGCGCGGACCATGAAAGGCCCCGCAGCGACCCGGCGAAGTATGAACGGGCAACCGGGGGGCACGGAGTAAAATGGGGTGGCCGACGGGATTTGAACCCGCGACAACCAGATCCACAATCTGGGGCTCTAACCATGCTGAGCTACGGCCACCGATACGGCTCGGGGAACGTAGCGGGGCAGAGAAGGCGCGTCAAGCGCGCGCTGGAAATAATGCCGGCGCGTCGCTTGCGCTCTTTTTTGTCGCGGCGAACGAGGAATCCGCTAGCCTCCCGGCCAACATGACTCCGTTGCGAACTTCATGAATGCGAAGCGTTTGTCGGGCGGGAATCCGCTGCGGCGGCCCGTGTGGCTGGCGCTGATCGCCATGGCGGGCGCGGCCTTGTCTGAGGCGCAAGCGCAGCCGGGGTGGCCCAGCGACCCCAAGGTGCGCCAGGCGGTGCGCACCATCGAGGCCGTCGCCAACTACGGCCCGTTCAAGCCCGAGTGGGCGTCGCTCACCAACCATGCGACGCCGGGCTGGTGTCTCGACGCCAGGTTCGGGCTTTCCATCCACTGGGGCGCCTACTCCGTGCCCGCCTTCGGCAACGAGTGGTATCCGCGGAACATGTATCTGACCAACTCGCCCGAATACCGGCATCATCTGGCCGCTTACGGTCCGCCCTCGCGGTTCGGCTACAAGGACTTCCTGCCCCTTTTCAAGGCAGAGAGATTCGATGCGCGCCAATGGGCGCGACTCTTCCGAGAGAGCGGGGCCCGTTACGTCCTGCCCGTAGCCGAACATTATGACGGCTTCCCGATGTACGATTGCAGCTACACGGAATGGTCGGCGGCCAAGATGGGGCCGACGCGCGATATTCTGGCCGACCTGGCGGCGGCCGTCCGCCGCGAGGGGCTGGTCTTCGGGGCCTCCTCCCATCGGGCCGAGCATTGGTGGTTCATGAATGGCGGAGCGGGGCTCGATTCGGACGTGCGGGATCACCGCTACGCCGCCTTCTACGGCCCCGCCCAACCCGAGAAGGCCACCCTCACGAAGGAGTTCATGGACGACTGGCTCGCCCGGAGTTGCGAGATCGTCGATCGCTACCGGCCGCAGATCGTCTGGCTCGATCGGTGGGTCGAGCAGCCGGCCCTGGAGCCCTACCGCCGCACGTTCGCCGCGTATTACTACAATCGCGCCGCCCAATGGAGCAAGGGGGTGGCCATCGTCTGCAAGAGCCAGGCCTTTCCGGAGAACGCCGCTGTCCAGGATGTCGAGGGCGGGCAGACCGACCAAATCCGTCCCCGCTTCTGGCAGAGGGAAGCCGCCGTGTCCGTAAACTCGCGAGGTCATCTCGCCGGGCAGGAATACAGAAGCGTCGCTTCGATCGTGCACGATCTGGCCGACATCGTCAGCAAGAACGGGTCGCTTCTGCTGAGCATCAGGCCGGGACCCGACGGGCTCATCGCTGAGCCGGAGGCCCGGATGCTGCGCGAGATAGGGCGCTGGCTGCGAGTGAACGGCGAGGCCATCCACGACACGCGCCCCTGGATGGTCTGCGGCGAGGGACCCACCCGGACGCCGCGCGGGGGCTTGAGCGACACGCAGCGCCGGGCATTCACGGACGAGGACATCCGCTTCACCACGCGCAAAAGCTCGATCTACGCGCTGGCGCTGGGCTGGCCGGAAGCGGGGCGACTATCGATCCGGTCGCTGGCAAAGAGCCCGGGCCTGGACCAGGGAAACGTGAGGAAAGTCCGGCTGCTCGGGCATGGCGGGGCGTTGAAATGGGCCCAGACTGAAGCAGGGCTGGAGGTGGCGTTGCCCTCCAAGCCCCCGTGCGATCATGCCTATGCCTTCGAGATCCTCGGAACCCGGCTCAAACCCGCGCCGGTCAAGTCGGTTCCGATCGTGCGCCCCTGGCCGGACGGCTCCTTCGCGCTCGAGGCCGATTTGGCGGCGCTCCACGGCGAGAAACTCGCGCTGGATTCCAGCGGAGAGACGCCGCTGCTCGCGGGATGGACGGAGCCCGGAGACTTCGCCACCTGGCGTTTGAAGTGCCCCAAAGCGGGGTCCTTCCTTGTCAGCGCGGTGTATTCGGCCGCGGAAGGGGCGACTGAGTTTGTCCTGGATGGGGCCGGTCAGCCGCTCACAGTCAAGGCGCCGGCGACGCCGTCCTGGAACGATTATCAGACCCTGGAAGCAGGTCGCGCGGAGATCGGCCAACCGGGCGAGATCACCCTGATGATGGGGCCTTTGAACGCGGCCGTCTGGAGGCCGCTGCGCCTTCAGCGCCTG
>JAKLEJ010000544.1 GCA_022711695.1 Verrucomicrobiota bacterium
CGAACCGTGGGCGGACACAGCCGCTGGAGCTGTCGGCAGACGGCGTCCAGGACGCGCTCGGGGGACTGGTTGGGAACAAGGCGGAAGGTGAGCTTGGCGCTGGCCCACGAAGGGACAATGGTCTTGCTGCCCTCGCCCTGGTAGCCGCTGGTCAGCCCGTTGATCTCGCAGGTGGGCCGGGCGCTGCGCTGCTCGATGGCGGTGCAGCCGCGCTCGCCGAAGAGGCGCGGCACGCCCAGGAACTGGCGGTAGGCCCGCTCCTGGTAGGGCAGCCGGGCCAGTTGCTTCCGTTCGTAAGCGCTCAAGGGGACCACGTCGTCGTAGAACCCGGGCACGGCGATACGGCCGCGGGCGTCCCGCAGGCGCGCCAGCAACTGGCAGAGGGCCATGGCCGGGTTTTCCAGGGACCCGCCGTAAATGCCCGAGTGGACGTCGCGCGAGGGCCCGATGAGTTTCACCTCGAGGGCGGCGATGCCGCGCAGGCCGTAGGTGAGAGCCGGGTGGCGCAGGTCGGGCATCCCGGTGTCGGAGATGACCACGGCGTCGCAGCGCAGACGCGCGCGGTTGGCCTTGAGAAACGGGGCCAGGTGGCGGCTGCCCACCTCCTCCTCGCCCTCGACCACGAAGGTCAGATCGCAGGGGAGCTCAGTGCCGGTTTTGAGATAGGCCTCCACGGCTTTGAGGTGAGCAAAATGCTGGCCCTTGTTGTCGCTGGCCCCGCGGGCGAAAAGGGAGCGGCCTTCGAGGCGCGCTTCGAAGGGCGGCGTCTTCCACAACTCCAGCGGCTCGACGGGCTGCACATCGTAGTGACCGTAAACCAGGAAATGCGGCCGCCCCTTGCGGCGCGGCGTGGAAGCGAGGACGACGGGGTGTCCGGCGGTGGACACGACCGCGGCTTCGAGGCCGAGCCCGCGGCAATGGGCCTGGAGCCAGGCGGCGCAGTCGGCCATCGACTGCTTGTGCTGCGGCTGGGCGGAGACGCTGGGAAAAGCGAGATACTCGCGAAGTTCGCGCAGGAATCGCGGGCGGTTTGTTTCCAGGTAATCGAGCAGGGGTTTCATAGGTTTGGAGGGAAGGTCGGTTAAACCATGAAGATGAGGGCGGCGCCGGTTTGGCCCCGGTCATTCCTTCAAGACGAGGAGGTTCTGGGGCCGCACATGAATTTCGAGAGCGCTTCCGGGCTGGCGGATGGCGCGGGGGTTTTGCTCGAAGGCCTTGACGATCGTGCCCGAGGGCAGGGCCAGCCGGTATTGCTCGATCTCGCCAAGGTAGCTGACGTGCTCGACGCGGGTTGGGAAGGAGTTGATCGCGGCCGGCCCCAGCTCGACGGCTTCGGGGCGGAACCCGGCCCAGACCCTGGCGCCGGGCTCGAGCTTCAGGGAGCTGGCCGCCTCCACCAGGCCGTCGCGGGTCTCGAGCCGCAGCTCGCCGTCGCCGGCCGCCGCCACTTTCGCCTCCCACCAGTTGGTTTCGCCGATGAAATCGGCGACAAACCGGTTGGCGGGGTTGCGGTAAACGGCGCGCGGGGCGCCGATTTGCTCGACGCGCCCCTCGCGGAGCACCGCCATCCGCTGGGCCAGCGAAAGGGCCTCTTTCTGATCGTGAGTGACATACACGGTGGTGATGGCCGTGCGGGCGTGGATGCGCTGGATTTCCTCGCGCATCTCGAGGCGGAGCCGGGCGTCCAGGTTCGAGAGCGGTTCGTCCAGCAGCAGCACGTCCGGCTTGATCACCAGCGCCCGGGCCAGGGCCACGCGCTGCTGCTGGCCGCCCGATAACTGGTTGGGCATGCGGCCGGCGTAGGCGGCCATCTGCACGATCTCCAGCGCCTCGGCCACGCGCTGTTTTCGCTCCGCCGCGGCCACCGCGCGAACCTCCAGCCCGTAGGCCACGTTCTGGGCCACGGTCATGTGCGGCCACAGGGCGTAGTTCTGAAACACCATGCCGGCGTTGCGCTGGTGCGGCGGCGCCCCCTTCATCGGCTTGTCGCCAAAATACAGGTCGCCTTCGTCCGGCTCGTAAAAGCCGGCGATCAGGCGCAGGAGAGTGGTCTTGCCGCACCCGGAGGGGCCCAGGAGGAAGAACAGCTCCTGGGATTCGATCTCGATGGAGACGTTCCGCAGCGCGGCGGCGGCGCCGAATCGTTTGGTCAGATTGCGGATGGATACGCGCATCGCCTGTGGCCGGCGCCCGCCGCGCGGGCGGGCCCGAGTCAAACGGCCAGCTTGAGGATTTCCACGACCTCCTTCTGGCCGATGGCCTGACGCTCGCCCAGCTTGACGCCGCGGCGGGCGAAGCGCTCGCCGATCTCCTCGAACCGATCCGAGCCGATTCCGTGCTCGGAAAGCCGGGTCTTCATGCCCAGCGAGCGGAAGAAGGCGACCGTTCGTTCGATGGCCTGCTCCGCGGCGGACGCTCCGGGGGCGAGGCTCCAGACGCGCTCGCCGTACTGGCGCAGCTTGGCCTCCTTGGCCGCCCGCTGATGCCGCCACACCGCCGGCATCACCACGACCAGCGTCTGGGCGTGGTCCAGGCCGTAGAGGGCGGTCAACTCATGCCCGATCATGTGCGTGGTCCAGTCCTGCGGGACGCCGCAAGCGATCAGGCCGTTCAAGGCCTGGGTCGCCGCCCACATGACATTGGCGCGGACGGCGTAATCGCGGGGCTGTTGGAGGGCTTTGGGCCCTTCCTCGACGAGCGTGCGCAGGAGGGCCTCGGCCTGCCGGTCCTGGAGGGGCGCGTCGGCCGGGAAGGTCATGTATTGCTCCATCACGTGGGCAAAGGCGTCGGCCACGCCGTTGGCCGTCTGCTGGGGCGGAAGGGTGTAGGTGGTCTCGGGGTCGAGGATGGAAAACGCCGGATA